>NZ_BAAAVI010000033.1:0-78639 GCF_039534445.1 Streptosporangium fragile
CGGTGTCGGTGCCCGCGGGGTTCGCGGTCCAGCCGGTGGCCGTCTCGAAGGTGTCGGAGTAGACCGTCACCGGCGGGTTGCCGGTGCCGCAGTACTGCGACTCCTTGCCGATGATCCGGTAGACGCAGTCGGAGTACTCCAGGAAGCGGAGCACGGCCTCCCGGTTGCGGGTCGTCTGCGGGACGATCTGCTCGTCGGGCGGGTAGAAGCCGGGGGACGCCCCGGTCGGGTACATCTCGAAGGTGAAGCTGAAGATCTTGTAGACGCCCCACAGCCAGTCGTCGATCGTGCCGTCGGTGATGTAGAGGTCGCTGGCCTGCTCGGGGGTGTAGCCGTTGGTGGAGGCCATGTTCTGGCCCAGGGCCGCGTGCGCGTCGCGGTCGTCCTGGGTCAGCCCGGGGGCGGTGTCGGCCGTGGTGTAGCCGTACGGCCACAGGATCAGCTCGCTGTAGGTGTGCCAGTCGATGTGGGACTTGATCTGCTGCACGCCGCCGACCACCCGGCTGCGGACCCAGTCGGCGACCGCCTTGACCTCGGGGGCCGACTCCGCCGCGGAGCCGCGGTAGGTGTCGCTGGAGGGGGTGGGAGAGGAGCCGCCGCAGCAGCCCCAGTTGTAGCCCCAGTTGCGGTTCATGTCGGTGCCGACGTACGAGGAGCCGGAGTTGGGCTGGCGGTTCTTGCGCCAGGAGCGGTAGGAGCCGGTGGCGATGTCGTACTCGCCGCCGTCGGGGTTGAGGTCCGGCATGATCCAGATCTCGCGGGAGTTCACCAGGCCCGCGATGCGGCTGTCGGTGGCGTAGCCGTCGGTGAACAGGTTGAGCAGGTAGATCGCCATCTCGACGGTCAGGTGCTCACGGGCGTGCTGGTGGTGGGTGAACAGGACCTCGGGCTCGTTCTCGTCGGTGGCGACGTTGTCGCTGATCTTTACGGCGATGAGGTCGCGACCCTCGTACGAGGTGCCGTAGCTGATCTTGCGGGCGATCGTCGGGTGATCGGCGACGATCTGGTTCACCGCGGCGGTCATCTCGGCGTAGTTGTGGTATCCGGAGTCGGCCGGTGGGAAGTCCGCGCGCTGTTCCGGCCCGGCCGGGGATAACGGTCGGGGGATCTTCGTGACGGTGTAGCCGAGTTTCTTGATCTCGGCGACCTCGGCTTCGCTGGCGGTGACCACGACCGAGTCAGGATCGACCTGGTCGATCGCGGCGCCGATCGCCGCGATCGCGCTGCGCTGCTGTGAGGTGCTCGGTCCCTGGACCTTGTACTGGCTGTTCGGGGGCGGCTCCGCCGACGCTCCCGCCCCGGTGATGCCGAGGCATAACAGCGCCAGGACCGCGAGCACCACGATCAGACGGCGTCTCACCTGCGTCCTCCTCAGACGCGCGATTTAGGGGGTTGTCGCGCGCCTGCACCGAGAGTCAAGCAAGGTCGTTGATTGGCAAAGGCCCAATTTTCCGGGCCCGGGCCGCGGCAGGCGGCAGTGCGCCGCCGGGCCACCCCGTGCCGGCCCACCGCGGAGCGGGCGGATCACGCGCGACCGGGGCCATGCCTGTGATCTACAAGTCCGTCTCCAGCGCCGGCCTCTAGCCTCGCCGGTGGTCCCCGCACCCGAAGCGGCACGGGGGCCGAGCCCGGACGCGTCGGCGACGAGGAGGAGAAAGATCTTGACGGGGATCGGGAACGGCCGGGACACCGCCGGAATACGAATCGACATGTGCCTGCGGCGCGGGTACACCACGCTCGACCTGTCCGGGCTCGGTGTGGAGGCATTCACCGAATCGATCGACGACCTCACTCACCTGACCGAGCTCAACCTGAGTGACAACTCGATGAGCGCCCTGCCCGAAGCGCTGGGAAACCTCACCGCCCTCAAGACACTGAGCCTGAGCGGAAACCGGCTGACCGCCCTGCCCGAGACGGTATGGAACCTCACCGCCCTCAGGACGCTCATCCTGAGCAAGAACCAGCTGACCGCCCTGCCCGAAGCGCTGGGGAACCTCACCGCCCTCGGGACACTGAGCCTGAGCGGAAACCGGCTGACCGCTCTACCGGAGGCGCTGTGGAACCTCCCCGCCCTCACCAAGCTCAGCCTGAGCGGAAACCCGCTGACCGCCCTGCCCGAAACGCTGGGGAACCTCACCGCCCTCACCGAACTCAGCCTGAGCAGAACCCACCTGACCACCCTGCCCGAAGCACTGTGGAACCTCCCCGCCCTCACCAAGCTCAGCCTGAGCGGAAACCCGCTGACCGCCCTGCCCGAAACGCTGGGAAACCTCACCGCCCTCACCGAACTCAGCCTGAGCAGAACCCACCTGACCACCCTGCCCGAAGCACTGTGGAACCTCCCCGCCCTCAGGACACTCTTCCTGAGCAAGAAGCAGTTGAGCGCCCTGCCCGAATGGCGGAAACGGCGGCCGGTCGTCGTTCCCGCCCTCACGGCGGATCGGGGCCGCCTGTCAAAAGGCCGGGACGAGTGACGGTAAAACCCGCAACACCTGCGCACTGCCCATAATCAGCCGCCGCGCGCTGGGCATGGGACGGGTGATGGGGTGACTGCACCGGCCGGAGGTGGCGGCTGTGTCGGACGCCGGGCGCGCGCCCGGCGGGACCACGCATACGTACCCGACGAACAGGGGTGGCCCGCTCCCCCCGATCCGGGGGGAGGGACCTCCCCGCGCCAGAGGAGGAAGGCGATGAACGCCGTCCGGATGAACCTGGAGCGGCTGGAGATCCCGGCCGTGGACGTCGTGCTGGAGGCCGACGTCACGGTGCCGCGACCGGCGCGGGGCCTGGTGCTGTTCGCGCACGGCAGCGGCAGCAGCCGCCACAGCCCGCGCAACCGTTACGTGGCGGGCGAGCTCCAGCGGGCCGGCCTGGCCACGGTCCTGGTCGACCTGCTCACCCCGGCCGAGGAGCGGGCCGACGCGTTGACGGGCGAGTTCCGCTTCGACATCGGCCGGCTGGCCGTGCGGCTGGCGGCGCTGGCCGGTTGGCTGGCGGATCACGAGCCGACGGCCGGTCTGCGCACCGGGCTCTTCGGCGCCAGCACGGGCGCGGCGGCCGCGCTCGTCGCCGCCGCGGCCCGCCCCACCCTGGTGAAGGCGGTCGTCTCCCGTGGCGGGCGCCCGGACCTCGCCGGGGAGGCACTCCGGTCGGTCCACCAGCCGACGCTGCTGATCGTCGGGGGGGACGACACCGTCGTCATCACGCTCAACCGCGAGGCGATGGAGCAGTTGCGCGGCGAGAAGCGACTGGAGATCGTCCCGGGGGCGTCACACCTGTTCGAGGAGCCGGGGACCCTGGAGCAGGTGGCCCACCTGGCCCGGGAGTGGTTCCTGCGCCATCTGCCGGAGGCCGCCGGGCAGGAGAGGCCTCTGCCGCGGATGGCCCCGGATTGACCCGGTCAGAACGCGACCTCGAACCAGAGCGTCCGGGAGCCCCGGGAGTCGTCGTCCAGAACGCCCCACCGGCGGGCGAGCAGGTCGACCAGGAACATTCCCCGGCCGCTCTCGGCCTCGGGGTCGACGCGCACATGCGGCCTCGACGCGCCCGACCCCGCGTCGCAGACCTCAACGAAGACGACGTCGGGCTCCACCGCGACGGTCATCGCCACCCTTCCGCCGCCGCCGGAGCCGGAGTGGACCACCGAGTTCGTCACCACCTCGCTGACCAGCAGGATGACGTCGTCGGAGGCGGGGTGCCCCTCACCCAGGAGTTCCCTGACTCGGCGCCGCGCCACCGACACCGACTCCGGGACCCCCTTGAGGGTCACGGTGGATCGAGGTGAGACGGCCTGCCGTCCGGTCGTCATCGTAGACCTCACTCCCCGACACGCATATTCCATGCACGTCGCGCTTCGAGATGGCACACTCACTCACGGTGAACTGTTCTATCAAGGACTGCAATACCTCATGTTGAGATTCCACAGTTTCCTGTCAGTAGGACGGAGGGAGGTAGATGCGTGGCTTCTCGGCGCAGCCCCACGGCCCGTCATCGCCGCCTGGTCGCTGAACTGAACCGTCTACGAGAGAACAGCGGGCTGTCGCGGGTGGAGGTGGCCGAGCTGATCGGTTCCACCGACACCACCGTCTGGAGGTACGAGACGGGGCTGACCCGTCCCCGGCCCTCCGACGTATCGGCCCTCACCGAGGTGTACGGCGTGACCGGGGAGGCCCGCGACTCCCTGATCCAGATGGCCGTGGAGGCCCGGCGACGGGGCTGGTGGCACTCGCACCGGCAGGCACTCAAGCCGGGCTTCGACTTCTACATCGGCCTGGAGGCGGAGGCATCGATCGTGCGCACGTACGAGCCTCTGGTCGTCCCCGGGCTGATGCAGACCGAGCCGTACGCACGCGCAGTCATCGGGGCGACCTCCATCGTCCAGACCCCCTCCGAGGTCGAGGAGACGGTGTCCGTGCGCATCTCGCGTCAGCGGTTGCTGTACGGGCCCGACGACCCGATCAGCCTCGTCGCGGTGCTCGACGAGGCTGTAGTCCGGCGCCAGATCGGCGGGCGCGACATCATGGCGGAGCAGCTGGAGCATCTCGTCCGGCTCGGCGGGCTGCCCAACGTGGAGATCCGGGTCCTCCCGTTCTCCGCGGGGGCGCACGCGGCCATGGACGGCAAGTTCTGCCTGCTCAGCTTCCCCGACAACGAAGATCCCGATCTGCTCTACCTGGAGCAGGCGGCGAGCGGGGTGGTACCGGACGACCCCGAGCAAGTGCGCCGATACACCTCGATGTTCGGAAGCCTCTGCGACATGGCTCTCGACACGGAGACGTCGGCATCCTTCATCGCCCAGATGGCGAGAAGGTTTTCCACCTAGCGAGGAGAGAAGAAAGAGTGCAAGGGTCCACGATGGATCTGTCCGGCGCCCGGTGGCGCAAGAGCGGTCGCAGCACCGGAGGCGACTGCGTGGAGGTGGCGGTCGTCCCCGGTGACCCGGCGCTGGCCCGGCACAAGGCCGACGCCGACCAGCTGTACCTCGTCCGCGACTCCAAGGACCCGGAGGGTCCGGCGCTGGCGTTCACGCGGAGCGAGTGGGACGCCTTCCTCGGCGGCGTGAAGGACGGCGAGTTCGACTAAAGGGCCTCCGGGGGAACCGCTCGGCGGTTCCCCCGGAATCCCCGGCCGCCGGAACCTCAGCGCGGCGGCCGGTCGTCACCGCCGTTGTAGCCGAGGATGCGCATCGCGACCTGGGGGTCCATCGCCGCGGCCAGCAGCTGGGCGCGCTCCACGGCGCGGTCCCGCTGGGCCTCCGCCCTGGCGCGGGCGGCCTGCACCCCCCTGGTGAGCGCGGCGACGACGCCCGCCCCGGCGATCGCCGCCAGCACGGCGACGAACACCACCAGCAGCGTGCCCGACTCCGGTGTGCCCGGCATCCGGCCCATCGTGGCCGTCCCGCCGTTGAGCGCGTAGACGCCCAGCATGGTGAACGCGGCGAGCGCGATCAGGCTGACGACGACCACGGACAGCGCCCGAAGTCCCCGCCGGCGCGGAGCGGGGGTGTCGGGAGGCGGCAGGAGCGGAGGGGTGGAACCGGACGGCCGCGGCACCGGGTCGCCCTGGCCCCACGGCACGAACTCCGGCTCGGCCACCACGGCCGGCGCGACCGCGGTGGAGACCGCCGCGCCGTGCCCGTTGCCGTTGACCACCGCGCCCTGGATGACCGCGGCGGCCGGTTCGAGCCGGGGCACGGCCACCGGGACCGGCAGGGCGCGCGAGACGTGGCTGTGCTCGCGGTGGGCCCGCGCGGCCTCCTGGTGGTACTCCTCGATCTCGGCGTAGAAGTCGTCCGAGGCGTAGACCGAGCCGTCCACCAGCGGGCCCTGGCGCTGTTCCAGGACCGCGACCACGTCCTCGCCGTTGAGCGTCTTGTGCGTCTCCAGCGCGTGGGCCAGGCAGAGCACCTCCCGCCGGTGCTCCCTCAGCAGTTCCTCCGTCTTGTCGAGCAGGCGCACCAGGTTGTACTCGATGCGCTCGCCCAGCACGTCGGGGGCCATCGGCTGGGCGCCGCCCGGCGGCTTGGTGAAGCCGATGCCCCCGCCGCCGCCTCCCGGCCCGGGCATCGACTTGCCTCCCATGATGTCCAGTTCCTGCAGCGCGGGCACCGAGGTCACCCCGCGGCCCATGCCCCAGTGCGCCTCCATCAGCGCGGTGAGGTACGTCGCCGAGAACAGGTCGCCGGAGACACCGGAGGAGTTGTCGTCGCCGAAGAACATCCGCTCCCCCGCCAGCGAGGCGAGCGAGACCATGATGTCGGCCTCGTGCTCGGACTTCCACCGGGTGAACTGGTCCTCGGGCTTGATGCTCGCGACCATGCCGAGGTAGTCGGCGCCCTTCTCGATGGTGGCGATGTCGATCTCGAGGTGGTAGCGGGTCCGGTAGGCCGCCACGGCGTGGCAGGCCTCGTGCACGGCCACCGCGTGCCGCTCGCGCTCGATGTACTCCACGTCCTCGGGCGGGCCGAGTTGCTTCAGGCGCTTGGCCCGGGTCACGTCCGACCAGGTGATGACCTCGCGGCCGTCGCGGATCGCGGTGATCAGCGACTCGTTCACCAGGTCCTTGATCGTGGCACCGGTGGCGTACGGTGTGATCGTCGCCAGCTTGTCGAGCTGCTCGTCGGTGAGCTCGTGGTTGACCTTGTCGAAGTATCCCCGGTAGGTGCGGACCCGGCCCGCCTTGGACGGGTAGCCCACCTTGTAGATGCGGTCGATGCGGCCCGGCCGCAGCAGCGCCTCGTCCAGCGAGTTGGGCATGTTGGTGGCCATCATGACCAGGATCCGGTACTTCGGCGGCGGCTTGGGCTGCATGCCGAACAGCCGCCGGACGTGCCGGTTGACGATGCCGCGTGGCTTCTTCAGGCCCGACAGTTCGGTGAGCAGCGCCTGGAGCGTGCCGGGGTCGCCGCCGCCCATGTTGCCGCCCATGAAGAAGCGGTTGCGGCCGGTGTCGGGCTCCTGGGCCCGCGCGGTCTGCCGGGTCAGCAGCCACTTGGTGTCGTCGTCCAGGTAGTTGAAGCCGTGGCAGCCGGCACCGTGCGGGGAGAACCCGGGGCCGCCCCGGGGGCCCTGCTGCGCGAGCGAGCCGCGCCTGCCGAGGGAGTCGGCCTCGTCGAAGAAGACGATCACGCCCCCGTACCGCAGCGAGAGCTTGCGGAGCTTCCTGAACAGCGACTTCACCTTGAGGATGCCGATGCCCATGAACATGTTGACGAAGGCGCCGGGGTCGACGAACACGTACGGCTTGCCGGTCTCGCCGGCCACGGCCTCGGCCATCAGGGTCTTGCCGGTGCCGGGCGGCCCCCACAGCAGCAGGCCGCTGGGCACGTAGCCGCCGCGCTCCTCGATCGCGTCGGGCTTCTCCAGGAAGACGATGTTCTCCTTGATCCGCTCGACGACGTGGTCCTGGCCCCAGACGTCGGTGAAGCGGGTCTTGATGTCGTCGGGGAAGTACGTCTCCACACCGCCCCGGGACAGCAGCCAGAACAGGCCGATGAACTGGAAGGCGATGAAGAAGAAGGCGAAGGCGAGCTGCGCCGCGTACGGCAGGGCCTGCCAGAGCAGCGCCGGCGCCTGGAACAGGGCGAGCGCGGGTGAGGTGTCCAGCACTTCGCCGAGGATCAGGGCGAGCACCGCGATCCAGAACAGCCACTTGACGGCGCGCGCCATCCGGAAGCGGTTCCAGTCGGAGAAGCGGCGGTGGGTCCAGCGCTCGAAGCCGCCGAACACGCCGCGCGTCCAGAACCGGTGGTAGCCGGCGGAGCGCTCGCTGACGAAGAAGTGGATCTGCCGCAGGAGCTCGGCCCCGACGAGCCAGAAGATCCACGGCGCCTCGCGGGCGGTGAGGGCCATCGCATCCTGGAAGGTGATGATGCCCTCGAAGGACGCCATCTGATTCCAGACCAGGACGAAGTAGATGATCCCGAGGATGAGGACGAACTTGATCCGGTCCCAGAACGGCATCCGCTTGCGTCTGTCAGGGTGCGGATCGTTCGGTCCGGAGCCGGGCGCCCGGAGTCCTTCGAAGCTGGGTGGCGGTGGAGGTGACTTCATATACGGGCTTCTCCTCACCCGGTGAGTCGCTTGACCTTGAAGGATTGCGCGATCCTGTCGAACTCTCCGGCGCGTTTCCGGTAGCAGGCGGCCGAGCAGCGGATCAGCAGCGTGGACATCTGCTTGCCGTCCTCGGCCAGGTAGGAGGTGAGGTCGAAGGTCTCGACACCCGCGCCCTGGATCGCGTAGTTGAACCGCACATGCACGCCGCGCAGGCCGTCTCCCGGCTGGAGCACCTCGTCGACGAGCAACTCGAAGTCCTGCAGCGGGTAACCGGGGATCTCCGCGTACTCCTTGCGCACCGCGTCGGTCACGGGCAGGACGGCGTTGCGCATGCCGTTCAGCGAGACGGCGTCCTGTTCCTCGGGGAGAAGCTTGGTGATCCGGGCGAACACGAAGGGCTCGTCACCGGTGCCGTATCCGAGCAGGTGGTCCGGGGAGGGCTGGGCGTGGGCGTCATACGCGATCGACCAGATGAGCTGCTTGCGCAGCTGCGCGGTGGCCGACTCCGCGTCGGCCCCGATGGTCGCCTTGTCCAGCGCCGCCTGGTCGACCCGCTGCCAGCTCGCCGGGACCTTGAAGTATGTCTGCCCGTCGTCGTGGCGGACGTAGGTGAACTCCGGATTCGCACATCCGGTCAGCCCGCCGAGTATGGCGGAGACGACCGCCATCGACATCACGGCGAATCTGGCCTTTGATCTTTTCACCAGGCCTAAACCTCCGCTTTACGGGTCAACGGGGTAGTTGTGCCCGCTTTTCAAGTATGTCTCTCCTCCTTCGGGGCGACCATCCTGGAAATCTTGACCAAATCTTGGCGGGAATACGGCTTCACTTGTTACGGAAAGCATCTGTTAGGGGCCGGTAACCGTTGACATGCCGTCCCCCTCATCACGGAAGCGATGTTTCGCCCGTTTCACCCCACCGGCACCAAGCCTTGCGCCGAGCGGGAGGGGCGGACACGTCCGCGTCCCCCTCGACCGGCGCCGCCGGATCGGCGGCCGCGGAGCACGGCGAGCACGGATCCGGGCCCGTCCGGCGGGAGGCGAGCCCCCGGACCCGGTGAGGGCGGACCCGCGGGCCCGGCGAGGAGGACGCCGGATCCGCGGGCGGAGGACGACGCGCCCTTTACGACCGTCCGCCCGCCCGCACAAAACGGTCGGGGCCCGGCCGCGGCACACCCCGGACCGGGGACGGGAAATCACGTCCCGCGGGAAAGCGAAGAGGGCGCCGAACGGAGCCGAAGGATCTCCACGGCGACCGGGAGACACCCGACGGCCATCCCGGCGAGGCGCCGGCCCGCTCCGTGAACGTTGAACGAGTTCCACGACGGGGAAAAGCGCACGACATTAAATCCATCAAATCATGAAAGCGATTGACAAAACGAGAAAGAATCCATATCCGATAACATGCGTTTCTCGTCGAGAAAAAGAGCGGCCGGGACGACCGGCGGGGCATCATACCTGATCAAGACCGCCGATCGCCCGCGATCGGCGACGCCCGCCCCGCCCTCCGGCCCGCCGTCGCCGCCGCTCCCCCGCCGCCATGCGATCCGGACGGCCGTCGCGGAACCCCGCCACCACGCCCGCCGGCCCGGTCCGGGAAGGGCCGCGACGAAGAGTCGCAACAGGCGCCTCCCCGACAATGACGCTTTTTGTAACTTTTTTACCTATAAACGCTTTTATCCACTCTTTGGAGGGTACGAAACGGGACATTCGAGGCAGGATGCTCCCCGCACATTCAACACAAAACACGTCGAATCAAGTCGATGCCGTCCTTTTCCCTGGCACCCCTACCGAGGCGACCACGAAGAGGCCGGTCGCGCGGCGGAGCAACCGGGAGGAAGTGGTGATCGTGAACAATGGGGCACGGGTGGCCCTGGCCGTCGCCGCGGGCTATCTCCTCGGGAGGCGCCAGAAGCTACGGCTGGCGATGGCGCTGGCGGCCGCCGGCGCGACCGGGAGGTTGAGCGCGGGACAGGGCAACCTCATCCAGCAGGCATTGAACATCCTCAACTCCTCACCCGAACTGGCGAAGATCACCCAGAGTGTCCGCGGTGACCTGGTGGACGCGGGCAGGGCCGCGGCCAGGACCGCGGTGAGCAGGCAGATCGACTCGCTGAGCGGCAGGCTGCACGATCGGGCCGAGTCGTTGCGGAGCCGGGAGCGGGCCGGCGTCGTGGAGGAGCCCGAGGAAATCGAGGAGGGCGTGGAGGCCGTGGTGGGCGAGGAGCCCGCGGCGCGCGGCAGGAGACTGTTCGGCGGACGCAGGAAGGCACGCCCGGCAGCCGAGGAGGAGGCGCGCGAAGAGGAAGGCGCGGAGGAACCGGAAGAGGAAGAAGAGGAAGAGAAGCCCGCCAGGAAACCCGCGGCCACCCGCGGGCGCACCGGTGCCGCCGCGGGCCGGGGCCGCACGGCGGCCGCGTCCCGGAGGCGGAGCGCCGGCGAAGAGGAGGGTGAAGAAGAGGAAGGCGAGGAGGAGCCGGCCCCGCCGAGGCGCCGTGCGGGCACGCGGACCACCGCGACGGCCACACGGAGCCGGGCGGCGACCAGCCGTACGCGGAGGTGACCTCGATGGCCGACACTGCAGGGGAGAGACCCGTCCGGGAAGGTGACCAGGGGTCGCCCGTGGACCGGCTCACTGATGAGTTCCGGAACCTCCTCGGCGCGTTCGCCGAGCGGGCGCTGTCGTCGGTCACCGACAGGGTGGAAGGGGCGACCGGCCGGCTGACGGACTACGTCGAGAACACCGGAACGGGGCTGCTGGGAGCGCTGGCCGGCGGGGGATCCGGGAAGATGGACGTGGTGAGAGGGCTGGGCAAGATGGCGATCGGCGGCCTGGTCAAGAAGATCACGGGAGGCGGCAAGGGCGGCGGCGGGCAGAGCGGGAAGCTGCGCCTGACCAACATCGTCGAGTCGATCGACGTCGGCGCCCCGGTGCGTCTCGTCTACAACCAGTGGACCCAGTTCGAGGATTTCTCGAGCTTCATGAAGAAGGTCGAGAGGGTCGAGCAGCAGTCCGACGAGAAAACCGGGTGGCGGGCGCAGATCTTCTGGTCCCATCGGGAATGGGATTCGACCATTGTCGAGCAGGTGCCGGACCAGCGCATCATCTGGCGTTCGAAGGGCGCGAAGGGACATGTCGACGGCGCGGTGACCTTCCACGAGCTCACGCCCGACCTCACCCGGGTCCTGCTCGTCCTGGAGTACTACCCGCAGGGCCTCTTCGAGCGCACCGGCAACCTCTGGCGCGCCCAGGGCAGGCGCGCGCGCCTGGAGCTCAAGCACTTCCGCCGGCACGTCATGAGCCGGGCGCTGCTGCATCCCGACGACATCGAGGGGTGGCGCGGCGAGATCCGCGAGAGCAAGGTCGTGAAGGATCACGAGACCGCCCTGCGGGAGGAGGAAGAGGCCGAGAGGGGCTACGAGGAAGAGGAGTACGAGGAACCCGAGGAGCGCGCGGAGGCCGAAGAAGCCGAGGAGGAACCCGAGGAGGAGGGCGAGCTGGAAGAGGAGGAGCCGGAAGAAGAGGCGTACGAGGAGGAGGAACCCGAGGAACGCCCGGAGCGCCGACGGCCCGCCGCGCGGGGACGGGCGGAGGAAGCGCCCGAGGAGGCGGCCGGAGAAGAGGAAGAACCCGAGGAGGAACCGGAAGAGGCCCGGGAGGAGCGCCCGGCACGCCGCCGGCGGCCCGCCGCGCGGGAGGAGGCGGAGGAGGAACCGCCCCGCCGCCCGGTCCGCCGCAGGGCCGCGGCTCGCGCGTGACCCGAGAGGCACGTGAAGGGGCGACCCCGGGGGGCCTGCCCAGAGGGGAAGACCAATGACCATTGTGCAGCCGTCAGGGGGAGGCAGGGCGGCCGGCCACCGGACCTCGTCCGGCCTGGCCGACGTCATCGACACGATCCTCGACAAGGGGCTTGTGATCGATGCCTTCGTCAGGGTCTCACTGGTCGGTATCGAAATCCTGACGATCGACGTGCGGGTCGTGGTGGCGAGCGTCGACACCTACCTGCGGTTCGCGGAGGCGACCAACCGCCTCGACCTCTACCAGGCCGGCGGGCAGAAGGGGCTGCCGGAGCTGATGGAGGACATCACGCAGGGCGGCAGCAAGGCGAAGATCCAGGGCGCGGCGCAGGGACTGCTGGACATGGCCGAGGAGAGGCTCCGCGGCCTGACCAGCGGCTCGAAGGGTGACGAGTACGAGGAGGAGTACGAGGAGTACGAGCCCGAGCCTGCACCCCGCCGGAAGCGGCGGAGAGAGGAATGAGATGTCCGGCCCAAGTGGAAGGTCCAGGACGGCCGAGCCCGAGCGGGCCCGCGCCGCCGGGAGTCGCGGCAGCGGTTGCTACATCTACGGGATCGTGCCGGCCGACGTCGAGCTGACCTCCGACACGCGGGGGGTGGGCGACCCGCCCGGCCGGGTCGAGCTGGTGCGGCACGGCGAGATCGCCGCGCTGGTGAGCGACGTGCCCGTCGACCGTCCCCTCGGCAGGCCGGACGACCTGATGGCCCACGAGCGGCTGCTGGACGAGGCCGCCGGGGAGGTCCCCGTGCTCCCACTCCGTTTCGGGGCGGTTGTCACGGACACGCGGGCGGTCGTCGACGAGTTGCTCGCCCCATACCACGACGACTTCCTCGCCGCCCTGAACGAGCTGGAGGGGCGGGCGCAGTACGTCGTGAAGGGCCGCTACGTCGAGCAGGCCGTCCTGCGGGAGACGCTCGAGGAGGAGCCGGAGATCGCGCAACTGCGCGAGGAGATCCGGGGCCGCTCGGAGGAGGAGACCTGGGACGCCAGGATCCGGATCGGTGAGCTGATCAGCGAGGTGATCGCGGCGAAGCGGGAGGCCGACACCGAGGCGCTGACCGAAGCCCTCGCACCGCTCTGCGCCGCCGTCGCCGTCCGCGAGCCCACCCACGAGTACGACGCCCTCCATCTGGCCCTGCTGGTGGAGACCCGCCGGGAGGGTGAGATCGAGCAGGTCCTGGAGGCGTTCGACAAGCACTGGACGGGCCGGGTCGAGCTGCGCCTGCTCGGCCCGATGGCGCCGTACGACTTCGTCGCGGCGCGAGAACAACAAGGTGGTGATGAGCCATGAGCCTGCTGGGTGCCGTTTTCGGCCTGCCGCTCGCCCCGGTGCGCGGGCTGATCCGGCTCGCGGAACTCATCCAGGAGCAGGCCGAGCTCGAACTCCGGCACCCCGCGGCGGTGCGGCGGCGCCTGGAGGAGGTGGCCGAGGCGAGAGCCGCCGGCCTGATCTCCGCGGAGGAGGAGGCCGAGGAGACGGAACGGATCCTCGCGGAGATGATCGGCTAGCCGGGCCCCGCGGCGCGGTCGCGCCGCGGGGCGGACGACGAGGGGAGTGATCTCGTGCCTGTCAGGCGCAGAACTCGCGACGAGAGTGCCGCCGAGGACGCCTACGAGCCCTCCGATGAGGAAGCCCTCGACGAGGAGGACGAGTTCGAGGAGAACGAGTTCGAGGAGGACGAGGAGGAACCGGAGGAGGAACCGGAGGAGGCGCCGCGGAGGGCGGGCCGCCGGTCCCGCCGCCTGTCCGCGGCGACCGCCGGGATGGCCGGGCTGCGCCACATCGCCGCCCTCACCGGCAGGCACACCGAGGGCGTGACCCTGGTCCAGCGGGCCGAGGACGGCTGGCTGGTCGAGGTCGAGGTCGTGGAGGACCGCCACATCCCGTCGACGGGCGACATGCTCGCGCTCTACCAGGTCGAGATGGACCCGGAGGGGGATCTGCTGTCGTACCGCAGGACGAGGCGCTACCGGCGCGGCCGGGCCGACGGCGGGGCGGGCTGAGATGGCCGACGTGGCACGGACCGGTGGCGTGTTCCCCCGGGCGTACGGCGGAGGCGCGGCCGGTGGACGCGGGGAACCCGCCAACCTCGCCGACATCCTGGAGCGGGTGCTCGACAGGGGCGTGGTGATCGTGGGCGACATCCGCGTGAACCTGCTGGACGTCGAACTGCTCACCATCAAGCTGCGCCTGCTCATCGCCTCGGTGGACACGGCGCGGGAGCTGGGCATCGACTGGTGGGAGCACGATCCGTGGCTCACCGGGAAGAGCCGCGACCTCGTCGAGGAGAACCGCAGACTCCGCCGCAGGCTGGCCGCCGCCGAGGAGGGGCGCCTGACCGGCGCGGAGGAAAGGCGCCTGACCCGCGCGGAGGAGGGACGCGCGATCGGCGCGGAGGAGAGACCACCGGCCCGTACGGAGGAGGAACGACCGGAGCGCCGTTCACCGCGCGGCGCGGACGAGCGCGGCGTGCGGCGGCCGGCCCGGGAGCCCGGAGAGGAGCGGCGCGGTGGCTGAGGTGGGGACGTACCTCTACGCGATCACTCTGGGCGCGGGCGGCGCTCCCCCCGCCGACGTCCCGGGGGTCGCCGGGGCGCCCGTGCGGACGGTCACGCACGACGACCTCGTCGCGTACGTGAGCCCCGTGCCGCTGGACCGGTTCGGCGAGGAACCGCTCCGGCGCTCGCTGGAGGACCTGGACTGGGTCGGGGAGACGGCCCGCGCGCACCATCGCGTCGTGGAGGCCGTGGCCGGTCGGGCTCCCACCGCCCCGGTCCGGCTCGTGACCATCTACAGCAGCGAGGACCAGGTCCGCGACCTGCTGCACCGCAGGCGTGACGACTTCGCCGCCGTGCTCGCCCGCGTCGCCGGGCGCAGGGAGTGGGGGGTGAAGGTGTACGCGAACCCGGTCACGGCCGGCTCCCCGGCGGAGGGGGAGGGTCTCGCGGAGGCGGAAAAGCCCGGCACGGCCTACCTGAGACGCCGCCGGGAGAGCCTGCGCAGCCGGGACGAGGCGTGGCGCGCGGCCGCCGCGCACGCCGAGCGCGTCCACGCCGAGCTGGCGGCCGTCGCCGTCGCGAGCCGCAGGCACCGGCCGCAGGACCCGCAGCTGTCCGGCCGCGACGACTGGATGGTGCTCAACGGCGCCTACCTCGTCGAGGAGGAGCGCGGCGAGGAGTTCACCGCCGCCGTCGACGCCCTGCGGGGGCAGGGCGTGGAGGTGGAGCTGACCGGCCCCTGGGCGCCGTACTCCTTCACCGCGATGGATCTCGGCACGGCGGACGAGGAGGACGCGCGATGAGCCCCGACCGGACGCGCGGGACCGAGCTGGCCGCCCAGGGACGCATCCCGCCCGAGCGCGTGGCGCTGGTGGACCTGCTCGACCGGCTGCTGGCCGGCGGCGTGGTGGTGACCGGTGACCTGGTGCTGTCCATCGCCGACATCGACCTCGTGCGCATCTCCCTGCGCGCCCTGATCACGTCCGTGGAGGCGCCCGACGCCCGGAGGCCCGTACGGGGACCCGACCTGCCGGAGACCGTGTGGGCGGCCGGCACCTCCGAGGCCGTATGGGCGCCCGCCCCGCGAGACCACGGGTACCCGCCGTGAACGGCTACGGACATGATGGGTACCCGGGACGCCCGGACCTCAGGGACACCGGGTACGACGGGACCGCGGGGTACCCGGGCCTCGCGGACAGCGGTCGCGGTCCCGGGCGAGCCGGGCGGGAGACTCGCGGCAGCCGGGCGGCGGCCCGGCCCGTCCGGTGGCGGGCCGGCGCCCCCGGAACCGCAGGTGCCAACCGGTGGCGTCCCGACGCCCGGGAGGCCGGGCGAACCGGCCGGCGGGCCGGCGTCCGGGGAGCCGCCCGGCCCGGCTGGCGCGTCGACACCGATCCGGAGACGGTCGAGCGCGACCTGACCCGTCTCGTGCTCACCCTTGTCGAACTCGTCCGCCAGCTGGTGGAGCGCCAGTGCGTCCGCCGGATGGAACAGGGCGACCTGTCCGACGAGCAGATCGAGGTGCTGGGCCTGACGCTCATGCGCCTTGAGGAGGCCATGACGGAGCTGTGCGAGCGTTTCGGGCTCTCGCCGGCCGACCTCAACCTCGATCTCGGACCGCTCGGGACCCTGCTCCCCACGGACTGACCGCCCCCACCGGCCGGTCCGGCAGGCCGCGGCCCGCGACCCGCCGGAGCGTCGGATCAGGTCAGGTCGGAGCAGTTCCTCGCGTCGGGGTCGGTGGCCGCCTTCGGGACCCAGCGGACGTTGGCGAACGAGGCGGAGAAGGCTCCGTCGGTGTACACGAGGAACGGGGTGTTGACCGTCTCCAGGTCGAGCCCGGTCGCGGCGAAGCAGGCGATGGGGATCTTCACGGTCGTCTTCGTCCCGGCGGGCAGCCCTTGGAAGAGGGAGGTCGCCACCACCTCCCCGAGGCAGGGGTAGACGCAGTGGGCACTGATCACGGTCCTGGCCGCCGGGGCCTGGTGGACGATGGTGTCGAAGACCAGCGCGCCGTCGGCGTTGAGGTAGCCGCGCAGGTCGGAGCCCCCGGCCGGGTCCTGCATGTAGATCTGGGCCGGGCCGGTGCCGTGCCAGGTCGCCTTGAGGCCGTCCTGCTGCACGTTGACGTCGGTGGGCACCACGCCGATCGCGGAGTGCGCCGCCGCACCGTCGGCCCCGATCTCGGTGCCGCCCCAGTTGTCCGCCGAACCGATGAAGCTCCTGTACGGCGCGATGTCGGTCCGGTTGAAGATCTCCAGGTCCTCGCTCGCCTCGCCGCCGCCGCCCTGCTGACCGCACCCGAACGGGGGCGCGGTCTCGTCCAGCGTGCCGACGGACCCGGCCTGCCCGGAGCGCAGGCCGTAGCCGAGCGGAAAGAGCGGGTCGTAGCCCTCGGCACCCGGGTTGAGCGGCGTCTGGCAGGCGGTCTTCGGCCAGGAGAACGGCAGCTTCCCGGTGAAGCCGTCGCGGTGCCGGCCCCGGACGAGCACGTCGGCGACGCCGCCGCCCTCGGTGCCCGGCAGCCACGCGACCACGAAGGCGTCGGACCGGTTGAGCTCCTTGTTGACCCAGAGCGGGCGGCCGGTGACGTAGACGGTCACCACCGGGGCGCCCTTGCCGCTGACCTTGTCGAGCACGGCCAGGTCACCGGGGTAGATCTTGGCCGCCTCCAGCGAGCGCCGCGCCAGGTCGCCCACGCCCTCCGCGTACGGCGTCTCGCCGATCACGGCGATCACCGCGTCGTACGCCGACGGGTCGACGCCGTCGCCGGTCTCGCTGAAGGCGACGTCGGCCTCGCCGAGCGCCTCGCGCAGGCCGCCCAGGATCGTCGTGCCATTGGGGAAGTCGGCGTTGGTGTTGCCCGTGCCCTGCCAGGTCAGGGACCAGCCGCCGGTCTGGTTCTGCAGGCTGTCGGCGCTCTTGCCGACCACGAGCACCTTGGCGGTGGCGGGCAGCGGCAGCACCCTGCCGTTGTTCTTCAGCAGCACCTGCGACCTGCGGACGGCCTCCCGGGCGAGTCTCTTCGCCTGCAGGGCGTCGGCCGACCCGGCGAAGGCCCGCTTGGAGGGCTTGGGCCCGTCGAGCACGCCGGCGCGCAGCTTCACGCGCAGGATGCGCGTCACCGCGTCGTCGATCCGCGTCATCGGGATCTCGCCGCTCTCGACCTGGGCGATCGTGTTGGTGATGAACGCCTTCCAGTCGTTGGGCACCATCACCACGTCGATGCCCGCGTTGATCGCCTGCGGGCAGCTCGCGTTGGTGCACCCGGGGACCTGGCCGATGCCGTTCCAGTCGGAGACGACGACGCCGTCGAAGCCGATCTTCTGCTTGAGGATGCCGGTGATGGCGCGTTTGCTGCCGTGCAGCTTGCCCTCGTCGATACCGAGTTCGGTGTTGGTCCAGCTGTTGAAGGAGACCATCACGCTCTGCGCGCCGGCCGCGAGCGCGCCGTAGTAGCCCTGGCCGTGCAGGTTGATCATCTCGGCCTCGGAGGAGGGGTTGACCCCCTGGTCGATGCCCTTGAGGGTGCCGCCGTCGCCGATGAAGTGCTTGGCGGTGGCGATGACACCGTCCTGCCCGATGCGGCGCGGGTGCCGGCCCTGCAGGCCCTTGACGGCCTCGTAACCGTAGGCGCGGGTGATCCGGGGATCCTCGGAGAAGCCCTCGTAGGTGCGGCCCCACCGGTCGTCGCGGGGGACGGCGAGCGTCGGGGCGAAGGCCCAGTCCTGGCCGGTGGCGCGGAGCTGCACGGCCGTCGCCGCCCCGATGTCGCGGACGAGGCAGGGGTCCTGCGCGGCGCCCAGGCCGATGTTGTGGGGGAAGATCGTCGCGCCGTGGACGTTGTTGTTGCCGTGCACGGCGTCGATGCCCCAGATGACGGGGATCTTCGTCCTGGTCGCGACGGAGGCGTCCCAGTAGGCGTCGGCCAGGTCGAGCCAGGCCCGCTGCGGGGCGTGCTTGTCCCGCCCCGGCCACGAGCCGCCGCCGTTGAGCACCGAGCCGATGAAGTACTGCCCGACCTCCGCCGGGGTGATCGCGGCGATCTCCGGCTGGGTCATCTGGCCGACCTTCTCGGCGAGCGTCATCCCGGCGACGATCCTGGCGATCCGCTTCTCCTCGACCGGGTTCCGCTTGATCCTGCTGCTGACCTTCGGCCACTCGGCGAGCGTGGGGAGGTTCTTCTCGACGCGGGCGCAACCGCGGGCGTCCAGCGCGGGCTGCCCGATCACCGGCTGCCGGTCGCCCCGCGCGGTCTCGGCGCCGGCGCCGGGGATGCCGGTGGCGCCGGTGGCCAGGACGGTGAGGCCGGCCAGTACCGCGAGTCCGCTCCGGCGGGCGCCCGATCGGGCGAAGGGTCTGGTCATGGGGGTCCGTTCTTGAGGCGCGGCGACGGTCGTGGCGGTCCCCGAGCCCGCACTGCGCAGATCCTGACGCTGTTACCCGGTCGAGTCAATAGCCGTGCGAGAGCGCTCTCTCACTTGGAGGGGTGCCCGGCAAACGGCTCGCCACCGTCAAGGCGCCGCTATCAGCGCCTTTTCCGGGGAGTACGTCGGTCACGGCTCCGTCGGCGGGAGCATGGCGGGCCGATGAATGAGAGCGCTCTCAGCATCCGGCCGGCCGCGCCGGGTCAGCACCGGATGTCACCGTGACCGACGGCGGAACGCCGACCGGCGACGGGCCGGGCACCGGCGTCCGCGTCGGCCGTGGGGACCGGGCGGCGGAAGCCCAGGTGGCGGGAAGCCCGGGTGGCGGAAGCCCGGCCGGGAGGGCCGGAGAGTGTAGCCGACGGCGCCGCCCCGGCGGGCGGGCGATCCACCGGCCGGCGCGGGGGCGTGTGCAATGGGCCCATGGCTGCCGTATCGACCGTGTCGGCGTGGACCGACCTGCTCCTGACCCGATCCGCCCTCTGCCTGGGCCTCGCCCCCTCCCCCAAGTGGCTGGGCGCGTGGGGGCTGCCCGACGACGTGGGCGGGGCCCGGCGGATGTGCGGGGCCGTGCTGGAGGCCGCGGGCGATCGGGTGTCCGTCTACCGGATCCAGGTGCCGTTCTTCGCCCGGTTCGGCGGCGCCGGCACGGCCCTGCTGCGCGACGTCGTCGACGGCGTGCACGGGCGGGGCTCGCTGGCGGTCCTGGACGCGAAGGTGTGCGACGCCGACGACACGATGGACTCCTACGCGGACCTGTACCTGGGCCCGGACAGCGTGCTGGGCGGCGACGCGGTGACGGCGACGCCGTTCATGGGTTTCGCCGCACTCGATCCCCTGCTGCGCCGGGCCCGCGAGAGCGGGACGCTCGTCATGGTGCTCGTGCGGACGTCCAATCACGCGGCCGGTGGGGTGCAGGGCGCGCGGGCGGGTACGCGTACCGTCGCCCAGCGCACCGCCGACGAGGTGCAGGAGTGGAACGAGCGGCACGGCACGGCGGCCGCCGCCGTGGTCGGGGCGGACCGCGCGGAGGCGGCCGAGCTGGTGTCCCGGATGCCGTCGGCGGTCGTGGAACTGCCGGGCCTGGGCCGGGCCGGACGCGAGACCGGCGACCTCGTCGCCGTCGCCGCCGGCGCCCCGGGACGGGCGGTGCTCCCGGTCACGACCGGGGTGCTGCGGCACGGGCCGGACGTGGCCGCGCTGCGCGCGGGCATCGCGTCCTGGCGGGCGGAGATCGGGGCGGGGGTCCCGGCGTGCTGATCGAGCTGGTGCCCGGCACTCCCGCCGGTGTCGCGGAGGAGGTGGCCGCGCGGGCCGCGGCGCACGAGGACGTCACCGCCTGGCCGGTGCGGCTGGCCGGGAGGGTGTTCGTCGTGGTGAGCGGGGACGAGTCCCTGGCCCGTGTTCCCGGCTCCCCGGCCGTGCTGGCCCGTCGTCCGACCCCCGACGGGCACTGGCTGGTACGGCGGGACAGCGGCGTGGCACCCCGCGAGGTCACGATCGGCGGCCCCCCGCGGCCCGCCCCCAGGGCGGTGACCGGCGGCCCCGGAGCCGCGCCCGACGCCCCCGGGGCGGTGACCGGTGTCGTGGTCGGCGGGCCGCGGCTGTGGTGGGCGGCGGGGCCGTGCGCGCTGGAGTCGGCCGAGGACGCGGCGGAGACCGCCCTGGCGGTCCGGGCCCGGGGAGCGCACGCCCTGCGGGCCGGACTGTTCAAGACCCGCAGCAGCCCCTACCACTTCTCCGGCAAGGGCGGGCGGGGCCTGGAGACGCTCGCGGAGGTCCGGCGGACCGCGGCCATCCCCGTGATCACCGAGGTGTGCGACCCGCGCGACGTGCCCGCGGTCGCCGAGGTGGCCGACTGCCTGCAGGTGGACGGGCGGCACCTGGACAACCGCCCGCTCCTGGCCGAGCTCGGCGCGCAGCCCCGGCCGGTGCTGCTGATGCGGGCGCCGGGGGCGAGCCTGGACGACTGGCTGCGGGCGGCGGAGTTCGTCCTGGCCCGGGGCAACCGCGACGTGGTGCTCTGCGCGGGCGCCGCGGGGACGCCACCGGAGCCCGGGTTCGGGGCGATCCCCGCGCTGCGCGAGCGCACCGACCTACCGGTGGTCTTCGATCCCAGCCACAGCACCCGCTCGGCCGCGCTGGTGGCGCCCGCCGCGCTGGCGGCCGCGGCGTACGGCGCGGACGGGCTGCTCATCGAGTCGTGCCTGAAGCCCGAACGGATGTACCGGCCGGGCGACGCGGCCCACATGTTCCCCCCCGAGTCCCTGGCGGACCTGGTCACCGCGTGCGAGCGGGTCCGGGACTCCGTTCGATCCCTGGCGGTTCCCCGATGACTGTTCCCTCGACTCCCCCGGCGTCCCCGGTGCCTTCACCGTCGCCGGTCCCCCCGGCTTCCCCGGTGTCCCCGGTCCGCCGGACGTCCCCGGCGTCCCCGGCGGCCGGCCCGGGACCGGCGAGCTGGCTGGTGCCGCTGCACCGGCCGGAGCGTCCCCGCGTGCGGCTGGTCTGCGTGCCCAACGCGGGGGGCGGCGCCGCGACCTTCCGCGGCTGGGCGGACCTGCTCCCCGGCGACGTGGAGCTGTGGGCGGTGCGTTCTCCCGGCCGGGAGACCCGCATCGCCGAGAAACCGCCGCACCGGCTGTCGATGATCGTCGACCCGGTGATCGACGGGCTGTCGCGGCTGGACCCGCTGCCGTTCGCGTTGCTCGGGCACAGCATGGGCGCGCTGGTGTCGTTCGCGGTGGCGCGGCGGCTGCGCTCGCGGGGGTTGCCGGCCCCCGCGCGGCTGCTCGTGTCGGGCTGGAACGCCCCGCAGGTCCGCGACGGCATGCCGCGGCTCGGGCGGCTCGGCGACGAGGACCTGCGGCGGGTGCTGCACCGCCTGGACGGCATCCCGCCGGAGGTGCTCGGCAACCCGGAGCTGATGGACCTCATCATGCCGGTGCTGCGGGCCGACCTGAACGTGGCGGAGTCCTACGTCTACGCGGACGAGCCACCGCTGGCCTGCCCGATCTCGGTGTTCGGCGGGACCGGCGACCCGACGACCACGGCGGGCGGGCTGGGGGCGTGGAGCGCGCAGACCGCGTCGGCGTTCCGGCTGCGGCTGCTGCCAGGCGGGCACTTCTTCATCCACACCCAACGCCGGGCGGTGCTGGACGCGGTGCGCCGGGACCTCGGCGCCTGCCGGTGAACCCGCCGACGGACCGGCCCCGGCGCCCGCCGGTGAACCCGCCCGTGGACAGACCTCAGCGCTTTCCGGTGAGCCTGCCCATGGACAGCGTGGCCCGCGCGCCGTAGAAACGGCCGACGCGTTCGGCCTCCCGTTCCAGCTCCCGGCGGCGGCCGGAGTCGAGGTCGACGAACGACTCGACCTTGATCTCGACCGTGTCGCCCTTCTGCCTGCGCTCCCACATGCCGGCCACGACACCGTCGAGGAGCATGATCTGGTGGGCGACCGCGCCCTCGAACCTGCCCCGGCCGTGCTCGAAGACGCGACCGGCGGTGTCCTTGGGGACGATGACCTCCTTGGGACCGCTGCCCAGGACGTACGCCTCGTACTGCGGCAGCAGCCGCAGACAGCGGGGGTCGGACGGCCAGCGGCTCTCGTCCTCGGCCAGCACGAACGCCTTGCGGCCCTCGACCTCGACCCGGGTGACCTCGTCGCCGAACGACTCCAGCGCCTCGCGCGCCTCGGGCGGCCGGAGCGCGAACCAGCGGGCGAGGTCCTGGTGGGTGGCGGGGCCGTACGCGCGCAGGTAGCGGCGGATGACCTCCATCGCCGACTCCTCGGGGTCGGGCTGGTCCTTGACCTCGACCTTCAGCCCCGCCCACCGGTCGGGCCTGACGTAGGTGACCTTGGCGCCCCGCGCCGGCCCGAAGCACAGCACGCCCAGGTAGGCGACGGGGCGCAGCAGCTCGCCCCAGTTCGAGGCGAGCTTGTCCTTCGCCCAGGCGCCCACGCGGCCGGAAACCTCCGCGGCCAGTTCCTCGCGGGTCAGGCAGGCGCCGTCGAGGGCGTCGCGGACCGCGTCGACGAACGCCTCGCCCTGCTTGGCGGTCAGCCCGTGGTGGGCGTGCCAGCTGTCCTTGGCGCGCCAGTAGGGTTTCCAGCGCATGGCCGCCAGCCACAGGGCCAGCTCGTCGGCGGCGTGGACGTGCAGGGTGCCGCGCAGGCTGTAGGTCTTGACCAGGCTCTTGCCGTCGTACAGGGCGGCGCGGACCTTCTCCTGCGTGGCGCCCTTCACCCGGGACCCGACGGCCAGCTCGGCCGCGGCCGCGACCTGCGACTGCACCCCGCACACGTCGCGCACGGGCTCGCGGAGGTCGCCGGAGGCGGGTGTCACGAGATGGTGGCGGGTCAGCCGCCTGGCGTGGACCTGGTCCCAGGTGAGTGCCTTCATGGTCGGTGCTCCTACCCTCGGGGGTGCAGGCGAACCCGCACGTGCTTGACGCCGTTGATCACCGGGGAGCGCAGGTAGTCGGGCGGCCCGAGCAGTTCGGCGTCCGCCACCGAGGCCGCCAGCTCGTCCAGGAAGACCTTCAGCTCCAGCTCCGCCAGGGCGGCCCCCAGGCAGAAGTGCGGCCCGGAGCCGAACGCGATGTGCCCGTTGCGGGAGCGCCCGACGTCGAACACCTCCGGTGCGTCGAACACGCGCTCGTCCCGGTTGGCGGAGGTGTGCCAGATGACGACGTCCTGGCCCGGCAGGATGGTCTTGCCGTGCAGCTCCGCCTCCCGGGTGGCGCGGCGCAGCACGTGGCGGCTGGGCGAGGTCCAGCGCAGCAGCTCGCCCACGGCGTTGGGCGTGAGGTCGGGTTCCTTGCGCAGCCGCGCCCACTGGTCGGGGTGCGCCATGAGGGCCAGCAGCCCTCCGACGGCGGCGTGCCGGGTCGTCTCGTTGCCGCCGAGCATCAGCACGTCGAAGAAGAGCAGGCACTCCTCCTCGCTGAGCACCCCCTCGCTCTGGGAGCGGGCCAGGAGGCTGACGATGTCGTCGCCGGGCGAGCGGCGGCGGCGCTCCATGAGGCCCTGGCAGTACAGCAGGAGCTGCCCGTGCGCCTGGGCGGCGTTGGCGCGCACGTCGGAGGTCATCTGGTACTCGCTGTCGTGCGAGCCGAACGCCGTGGAGGTCAGCCGGAGCATCAGGTCCCAGTCCTGGCGGGGCACGTCGAGCAGGGCCGAGATGCCCGCGACGGGCAGGGCCGCGACGACGGCGGCGAAGTCGCACTCCCCGCGCTCCAGCGCGTCGGCGAACACGTCCTTCACCACCGAGCGGAGGTAGGGCTCCAGTGCCGCGATCGCCCGGGGCGTGAAGCACTTGTTGACCAGCTTGCGCAGCTCGGTGTGGCGGGGCGGGTCCGTCGTGTTGATCATCTTGCCGGACCCCTGGTCGCCGGTGTTGCGGTGCGGGCCGAGGGTGTTGGTCTGGTTGGAGCTGAAGGTCCGGGGGTCTTTCTGGACCTTCACGCAGTCCTCGTGCCGGGTGACCGACCAGAACCCGGGCTCCCTGCCGTCGGGGTTCCAGTGCAGCGGGTCGTGGTCGCGCAGGCGGCGGAAGACCTCGTGGGATCTGTCGCCGACATACAGGTCGGCGTCCGCCAGGTCGACGTCGGTCATCGAACACCTCCAGCGTGGAGACCCCGGGCTTCAGCCGTGGGGAGGAAGTCAATTACACGTCCGATTCCTCGGAGAATTTCCCGGCGGACATCCCGCCGGCGGGACGGCACGACCAATGCGGGGCACGACGCGAACCCGCCGCGGGACGCGAAGCGCGATTATAGGCCGCCCGCCGGATACCCTCCCGGGCGTTCTCCCGCGTTTCCGGCCGCCTGGTTATCGTCCCCCCATGGTGTTACGTGTCAAGCTCGCTCTGTCATTGTTCACCGCCGCAGCCCTGGTCGGAGGCGCGGCGCCGACGGTGGAGCGGTCCACGGCGGCGCGGGCGGCGGGCCTTTTCTCGATGCGCGACTTCCTGACCACGAAGAAACTCGGCCAGGTCGTCCCCTCCCCCGACGGTAAATCGGTCGCGGCCGTCGTGAAACGCGGTCCCGGCGAATCGAGCAGGTACGGCGCATCATTTGTCGACGGAAACGAACGCGCCGATATATGGGTGGTCGACGGCGACGGCCCGGCACGCGACGTGACGGGCGGCGCCAAGGACGGCACCGGGCACTACAACCCGGTGTGGTCGCCCGACGGGCGCATGCTGGCCTTCGCCTCCACCCGGGGCGGCGACGACGTCTTCCTGCACGTGTGGGAGCGGGAGACCGGGAAGATCCGCAAGCTGACCCCGCGGGGCGTGCAGACGATGACGAACGCGTCGGGCTACCTGATCCAGTGGCTGGACGAGCGGCGGGTGATCGCCCCGATGGTGGGCCCCGGCCGCTGGACGCTGGAGTACGGGCAGTGGCTGGAGGCCCAGCGCTTCGCCCCGAAGGAGTGGGCCAAGGTCGAGCGCGGCAAGGAGGACACCGCCGCCGTCTTCGACAGCTCCCGCGACGACGGACCGGACGCGCCGGACGAGGAGATCGTCGTCGTCGACGCCGTCACCGGGAAGATCACCTCCGCGGGGCCCGCGCGCACCTACACCGCCGGCAACCTGGTGGCCGACCCCACCGGCAGGTACATCGCCCGCGTGGACGACCTCGGCCCCGCCCCTCCACGGGCCGGCCAGGTCAAACGCGTCCTGGAGCGGCGCACGCAGCTGGCGCTCGCCTCCGCCTCCGGCGGGCAGCCGCGCGTGGTCGGCGACGTGCCCGGCCCGTCGGTGACCGTGCAGCCCCGCTGGGCGTCCGACGGCTCCCGGCTGCTCGTCGTCGGCAGGGCCGCACCCGGCGCGCCCGACCCGGTCACCGCCTACCTCGTCCCCGCCGCGGGCGGGCGGGCCACGCCGCTGGCCGCCGACCGCCTGGTGGCCACGGGCCTGCTGTGGGGGGCCGGTACCCCGCTGGTGCGCGGCGCCCGGGTCAAGGACGCCGCCGGCCCGCAGGCCCGTCAGGACTGGTGGGCGTTCGACCCGGCCGACCCGGCCACCGCGCCGCGCGACCTGACCTCGCGGTTCACGGCCCCGCCGCCGGAGCTGGTGCCGGTGCCCGGCGGCGTGCTGGGCGTGGCCGACGGGCACGCCTGGCTCATCGACCCGCGCACCGGACAGGCGCGCGACCTGGGCGCCGCCGGCGCCGCCCCGCTGGCGGAGCTGGCCTGGCCGCTGGACGACGCGGTCAGGCGCAACGGCGTGCGCCCCACCGACCGGGGCGGGGCCGAGGTGGCCAACCCCCGGCTCGACCGCGACTTCCCCGTGGTGCTCGTCCGCGACGCCGAGGGCGGCCTGTACGAGCTGGCGCCCGGCGCCTCACCGGCGCTGACCCCGCTGCCCGCGCCGCACCCGGACGCCGGCGTCGCCGGGTACTCCCCCGCGAGCCGCACCGCGGTCTTCGGCGCGGGCGGCGACCGGGGCACCGCGCTGTGGACCACGCGCGGCGGGCGGCACACCCAGCGGCTCTCGCTCAACGGCCACCTCGCCCGGGTGCTTCCCCCGCAGCGCAGGCTCATCACCTACCGGGGCGCGGACGGGAAGAAGCTGACCGGCGCGCTCCTGCTGCCGCCGGGTCACCGCGACGGGCAGCGTCACCCGCTCGTGGTCAACGTGTACGGCACGCGGATCGTCACCGCGGTCGGGGACGTGCCGGAGTTCCAGGTGAACAACCCCAGCTACCTGACCCTGCAGTTCCTCGCCGCCGGCGGTTACGCCGTGCTCGTCCCGTCGATCCCCCGCCCCGGGGGCGCGGCGGCGGCCGAGCCGATGACGTGGCCCACCAAGCCGATCATGAACGCGGTGGACGCCGCGGTCGACGCGGGAGTGGCCGACCCGCGGCGGCTGGCGGTGCTGGGGCACTCCTTCGGCGCCTACAACGTGCACAGCCTCATCGCGAAGACCGACCGGTTCAAGGCGGCGATCGCGATCTCCGGTTTCTCGGACGTGATCAGCACCTACGGGGTGTTCGACGCCCGCTTCCGCTACACGCCGCGGGCCCAGGAGTGGTTCGCGCCGGCCTACGTCGAGGACCCGGCGTTCGAGTTCGGACTGGGCGAACCGCCGTGGGAGGACCCGCAGCGGTACGTGCGCAACAGCCCGCTCCTGCACGCCGGGAAGATCAGGACGCCGCTGCTCATGCTGCACGGCGAGCGTGACTACCTCACCCACACCGGGTCGGAGGAGATGTACACCGCGCTGGCCCGGCAGGGCAAACCGGTCCGGCTGGTCAGCTACTGGGGCGAGGCGCACATGCCGTACTCCATGGTCTCCCCCGCGAACTTCCAGAGCATGGTCGCGCAGGAGCTGGACTGGCTCCGGCTGAACCTGCCGGGAGGCACCCCGTGAAGCTCTTCTCCCCCGTCCAGGAACGGGCCTGGCTGGAACACCGGCTCCGCGGCGACACCGTCCCCGATGGGATCTCCCTGCGGCTGCGGCTGGCCGGACCACTCGACGAGCGGGCGCTGGGCCTGGCGCTCGGTGACCTGACCGTCCGGCACGAGGTGCTGCGCTGGTGCCTGCCCACCCGCGGCGACGGCCCGCACCCGGTGGTCTCGGCCCCGGCCGCCCGGGCCCCGCGTCCGGTCCCGGTCGACCCGGACAAGCTCCCGGCGGCGCTGGCCGAGGTGGACACCCAGCCGTTCGACCTGGTGACGGGCCCGCTGACGCACGTCTGCCTGTTCGCGCTCGGTCCCCGCGAGCACGTGCTGGTGCTGCGCATGCACCCGTGCGTCGCCGACGAGGGCTCCGTCGCCGTCCTGGCAGCCGACCTGGCCGAGTTGTACCGCGCCCGGGCCGAGGGGGACTCCGCGCGTCTGCCCGCGCCCGGCGGGGGGAGCCGCGCGCCGGAACGCCCGCCCGGACCGCGCGGCGCGCGGGCGTTCTGGCGGGCGGCGCTGCGGGACGTGCCGCCGCTGGAGCCGGCCGTCGACCGGCCCCGCCCCGGACACGGCACGGGCGCGGGTGCGGCGTACCGCTTCCCGGTGACCGTCCCCCCGCGACTGGGTGAGCCGTCCACGGCGGTGCTGGCCGCGTTCGCCGTCCTGCTGGCGCGCTGCTCGGGCCAGGAGCGCTTCACGATCGGTCTGCGCGCCCCCGGCCGGGTCACCGGGCTGCTCGGCGGGGAGCCGGGCCGCCTCGCGGGGGCGGCGGGGCCGCTGGACGACCTGGTCCCGCTGCCCGTGGACCTCCGCGGTGGCCGCGGCCTCGCCGCGCTCCGCGCCCGCCTGGACCGCGCCCTCGCCGACGCGGCACGGTACCGGCTGCCGCTGCAGGACGTGGCCTCCGCCGTCGCCCCACCCCGTGACCCCAGCCGCGGCGCGCTGTTCGACGTGACGTACGGTGTCGCGCCCCGCGTGCTCGCGCACCAGGCGGCCGGCCTGCGCTTCGAGCCGGTCGACGGCCCGGAGACCGCCGGGCGGGTGGCCCACGGCCTGGACCTGCGCCTGGCCGCCGGGGCACCGGGCGCGGGCGGCGACGGCCGGCTCCGCGCGACGCTCACCTACGCCGCCGACGTCTTCGAGCCCGCCACGATCGAGCGGATGGCCGCCCGCCTCACCCGGCTGCTCGGCGAGCTCACCCGCTCCCCCGGGTGCCCGGTGCTCGACCTGCCGCTCGACGACCGCGCCGGCCCGATCCCGGGGCCGCCCGCCGCCGTCGACCCGGACGCGCCCGGCGCCACCCTGGCGACGCTGATCGCCGCGCAGGCCGGGCGCACCCCCGGCGCGACGGCCGTGGACGGGGACGACGGGCGGCTCACCTACCGCGAGCTGGACGGGCGTGCCCGGGAGCTGGCCGGCAGGCTCGCCGCCGAGGGGGTCGGTCCCGGCACCGTGGTCGCGGTCTGCCTGCCGCGCTCGGCCCGCCTGGTCACGGTCGTCACCGGGGTGCTGTACGCGGGCGGTGCGTTCCTGGCGCTCGACCCGACCCAACCGGCCCGCAGGCTGGAGTACCTGCTTTCCGACGCGGCGCCGGCCGTCGTGGTGAGCACCGGGGAGATCCTCGGCGGCCTGCCCGGGGCCGGGAAGCGCCGCCTCGACCTCGACCGCCTCGACCGCCTCGACCCCGGCGGTCCCGGCCTCGGCCGCCTTGACCTCGACCGCCTTGGCCTCGACGGCTCCGACCTGGACGGCTCCGGCCCTCGTTCCGGCGGGCGCGGCCCCGGTCACGGCGTCCTCACCCCGGACTTCCCCGCCCCGGGCCTCACCACCCCGGACTTCCCCGCCCCGGGCCTCACCGCACCCGAGCGGCACGGCACCGCGTGCCCGGCCGGGCCACGCGACCTGGCGTACATGATCTACACCTCAGGCTCGACCGGCCTGCCCAAGGGGGTGCTGCTGGAGCACTCCGGCGCGTGCAACCTGGTCGCGTCCCTCGCCCCGGAGCTGGGCATCGGCCCGGGGGTGCGGGTGCTGCAGTTCGCGCCGCCGACGTTCGACGCCTGGGTGTGGGAGGTGTTCACCACGCTGACCTCGGGCGGCACCCTGTGCGTGCCGCGGGCCGGGGAGATCCTCGTCGGCCGGGCGCTGAGCAGGTGCCTGGCGGAGCGCCGGGTGAACGTCGTGCTGCTGCCCCCGTCGGTGATAGCGACGCTGCCCGGCGACGACTCCCTGCCCGAGCTGCGGGTGCTGGTGACCGGCGGCGAGGCGTGCGCACCCGAACTGGTCGAGCGCTGGGGCCGGGACCGGCGCATGGTCAACGCCTACGGGCCGACCGAGGCGACCGTCATCGCGACCCTGGCCGCGTGCGCGCCCGGCGAGGGCGTCCCGCCGATCGGGCTGCCGATGGCGGGGGCGCACGCGCTCGTGCTGGACGGCGCCGGTCGGCCCGTCCCCCGGGGGATCCCGGGCGAGCTGCACGTCGGCGGCGCGGGAGTGGCCCGCGGCTACCACCGGCGTCCCGCGCTGACCGCCGAGCGGTTCGTGCCCGCGGCGGGCGGCGGGCGGCTCTACCGGACCGGCGACCTGGTGCGGCAGCGCCCCGACGGCCGCCTGGACTTCATCGGCCGGGTGGATCACCAGGTCAAGCACCGCGGTTACCGGATCGAGCTCGGCGAGATCGAGCAGACGCTGCGGGCCTGCCCCGGCGTGGACGACGCCGCGGTGACGCTGGAGGACGAGCGGCTGGTGGCCTACGTGGCCGCCGCGCCGCCGGTGACGGCGCGGGACACCAGGGCGTGGGCGGCCGAGCGGCTGCCGGGCTACATGGTGCCGGGGACCGTGCACGTCCTGGACGCGCTCCCGCTGACCCCGGCCGGCAAGATCGACCGGCGCCGGCTGGCCGGTGCCGCCACCCGTGTCGGGCGGCGGGCGGCCGAGCCGCGCGACCGGCTGGAACTGGAGGTGCTGGAGGCCTTCCGGCAGGTGCTGGACGCGCCGCGGACCGGCCCGCACGACGCCTTCTTCGACGCGGGCGGCGACTCGCGGCTCGCGGTGACCCTCCTGGACCGGCTGCGCCGCGACCTCCGCAGGCCGGTGCCGGCCCGGCTGCTGTGGGAACGGCAGACCCCCGCCGAGCTGGCGTCGGCGCTGCGCGACCCCGTGTGACGGGGCCGTGCGGTACGGAGGACCGAGCCGTCCGCGCGGAAGACGCAGAAGACGCAGAAGACGCGGAAGACGCGGAAGACGGAGGATGAGCCGTCCGTGCGGACGGCTCATCGTATGACGCTCGGGCCGGAGGGACCCGCGGGACCTCCGGGTCCCGCGCGGCCCCGTCCCTACATGGACGGCTCGGCGCCCGGAGCGGGCGACGCGGCTTTCGGCTCACGCGGCTCCCGCCGCAGCAGGGCGCGCAGCCTCTTCTCGATGGGGTACTCGTAGCAGCGGTACAGCGCCCACGACAGCACCAGGCTGACCGCCAACCCGGCCAGCACGTACGGCAGGTGCGCCCACGAGGGCTGTGGGAAGTCGTAGAGCGACCGCAGCCCGAACACCTGCCGGGCGATCGGGAACAGCACCAGGAAGTGCACCAGGTAGAAGGCGTACGACCAGCGGCCCAGCGCCACCAGCGGCCGCGAGCTCAGCAGGCTGCGCCGCCCGGCCAGGTCGTTGGTCGCCGCCGCCGCGATGAGCAGCGCGAACACCACGATGCTGCCCCGGTTGGCGGCCTCGGCCAGCGCGGTCGGCCACACTCCCGACCAGGACCACGCCCACAGCAGCGCGAAGTAGCCGACGGTGATCCCGGTGGCGGCGCGCAGCCCGACCGGGCTGCGCCAGCCCCGCCGCACGGCCGCGGCGATCACGATGCCCAGCAGGAACTCGCTGACCCGCGCGATCGGTGAGTGGGTGGTGAAGTAGTACAGGTCCGAGACGAACCAGTTCTCCAGCGTGAGCTGCGGGTTGGCCAGCCAGAGCCACGCGCGCGTGCCGAGGCTGATCGCGATGAGCACGACGGCGAGCACGGCCAGCTGGCGCAGCGTGCGCCGCAGGATCGGGCGCACCGCGAACGGGAAGACCGCGTAGAAGAACGCCTCGCACGACAGCGACCAGGAGACGGTGTGCGGCACCGTGTCGCTCTGGAACGACGCCGGGATCCACGCCTGCACGAGCAGCAGCGTCGCGACCGTCCACCACACCAGGGACGTGCCACCCTCGGTGGGCCAGAGCAGGCCGCCGACCAGGAGCGCCACCGCCGCGACCGTGGTGATGAACAGCGACGGCCAGATCCTGGCGAAGCGACGCCCGTAGAAGCGCGGCGCGGTGTCCTCGGCGAAGAACGTCCAGGTCAGGACATAGCCCGACAGGACGAAGAAGAACGTCACCCCGGCGGTGCCGAGGATGAACAGCTCGTTGGTGTAGGGCACGGGCAGCAGGATCGCGACGTGGCTGAAGAACACACCGAACGCGGCGAACCACCGCAGCCCGGTCAGCGATTCCAGTCGCGTCCGCGGCCGGCCTTCGGCCTCGTCCCGCGCGGGCCGGGTCAGCGCCGAGGTCACGACACGGCCTCCTCTTCGTCCGGGCCGCCGTCCCGGCGGCGTTCGTCGAGAAGTGCCGCCTGGTCGCGCACGGTCGCGTGGCGCAGCAGATCGGGCAGCTCCACCTCGACGCCGAACGCCGCCTCGTAGCGCAGGCTCAGCCGGGCCAGGGTGAGCGAGTGACCGCCGAGGTCGAGGAAGGCGTCGCCGGCGCCGACCTCCTCCACGCCGAGCAGCTCGCGCCAGATCCCCGCGACGATCTCCTCGGTCTCGCCCCGCACCGGCACGCGGCCGTCCCGGTCCGCGGCGACGTCGGGGGCGGGCAGTTCGTCGTGGGCGACGCCGCCCGCCGCGGTCCTGGGCAGCGCGGGAAGGACGGTGACGGAGGCGGGCGCCTGGTACTCGGGCAGGTGGGCGGTGAGCGCCCGGGGATCGAGCCCGTCACCCACCACGTACGCGGCGAGCCGGTCGTCACGCACGTCCACCGCGGCCTCGGCCACGCCCGGCAGGCCGCCCAGGGAACGGGCCACCTCGTCGGTGTCCACGCGGAACCCGTCCACGGTGAACATCCGGTCGAAGCGGCCGAGCAGTTCCACCGAGCCGTCGGGCAGGGTGCGGCCGCGGTCCCCGGTGCCCGTACCGCCGACGTGGATCTCACCGGGCACGCCGGTGGCGGCGGGACGCCCCGACCGGTCGACGACCTCGACGTCGGTGCCGGCCAGTGGGCGGCCGAGGGGGACGCCCCTGCGGGGCTCGGCGAGCGGGTCGACCCGATGGGCGGCCGCCCAGCTCCGGCCGTACAGGGTCCACACCGGCACCCGGGCGGCCAGCTCCCGCGCGAGCGCGGGCGGCGTGGCGGCCGCGTCGCACAGCGCGGTGAACGGGTGGTCCTCCGGCAGGTCGCCGTCCAGCAGCAGCCGCCAGGCGGCGGGCGGGGCGTGGACGACGGTGGCGTCCCGGACGAGCGCGGCCAGCCGCTCCCCGTCGCGGGCGTCGGCGGGGTGCGCGGTCACCAGGCGCGCGCCGCGCGGGAGCGTCAGCGTCAGGGCGTCGGCGAAGGCGCCGGAGGCGGGCGGGGCGAAGGTGAGCACGGTGTCGCCGCCGCCCAACCCGATCCGCGCGGCCAGATCGGCGAGTCGCGGCGGACCGGCCTCCGCCGCCGGACCGGGTGATGCGGCCGGACCGGGTGATGCGGCCGCGGGCGCGTGTGGCGTGCCGCGGACCTGCCCGGCCGGGAAGGCGGGCGATCCGGCGGAGGGGGCGGGCGGGGCAGCGGAGGGGGCGGGCGGGGGCTCGGGAGCCGGGAGGCGGGGCGCCGCCGGCAGGGGGAGGTCGCCGACCGGCCGGTCGGGGCGGGCGCAGGCCTCGGCGACCAGGCGGGTGAACTGCTCGGCGACGACCTCGACCGTCGCGGGGTCGAACAGGTCGTCGTTGTACCCCCACAGCCCCGCCATCCCGTCGCCGTCGAGGCTGAAGTCCACCATCAGGTCGAAGTGCGACACCTCCACGTCCGGGACGAACTCCGAGGCCCGCACGCCGGGCAGGTTCAGGAACACCCCGTCGTGGTCGCGCACCCCCAGCCCGGCCTGGAACAGCGGCGTGTGGCTGCGGGGGCGCTGCGGGTGCAGCTCGCGCACCAGTTCCTCGAAGGGCATCTCCTCGTGGTCGTGTCCCTCGACGGAGGCGTGGCGCACGCGGCGCAGCAGCTCACGGAAGGTGGGTTCGCCCCGCAGGTCGAGGCGGAGGCAGATGATGTTGATGAAGCACCCGACGAGCCCTTCGAGCTCGGGCCGGATGCGCCCGGCGGCCGGCACGGCGGTGACGAGGTCGGCCTGGTCGGCGTGGCGCGCGAGCAGCACGCCGTAGGCGGCCAGCAGGACGGTGAACGGCGTGGTGCCCTCCTCCCGGGCCAGGGCCCGCACGGCCCGGACGACGTCGCCGGGCAGCCGGGAGCGGTGGAAGCGGCCCGCGCGGCGGCGCTGCGGCGGGCGGGGCCGGTCGGAGGGCAGGTCGAGCAGGCGGGGTGCGCCGTCGAGGGTCCGCCGCCAGTAGTCGACGAGACGGGAGCGGACGTCCTCGGTGCGCAGCCGCTCGCGCTGCCAGACGGAGAAGTCGGCGTACTGCAGCTCCGGTTCGGGCGGGCTCGCCGCCCCGGTGTAGAAGGCCTCGACCTCGCGGCCGACGATCCCGAAGGAGGGGTCGTCGAAGACGATGTGGTGGAAGGTCAGCACGAGCACGTGGTCGTCGGGCCCCAGCCGCAGCAGCAGGGCCCGCCAGAGCGGGCCGCGGCGCAGGTCGAACGGGGCCAGGATGTCGTCGGCGGCGGCCCGCGCGGCCTCCGCCTCGGGATCGGGCTCCCCGCTCAGGTCGGCGGAGCGCAGCACGGCCGCGGGCGGTTCTCCGACCCGTTGCACGGGCATGCCGTCGACCTCCTCGACGGTGGAGCGCAGGATCTCGTGCCGCCTGATCACCTCGCACAGCGCCCGGTCGAGGGCGTCGGCGTCCAGCGGCCCGCGCAGGCGCAAGGTGGCGGGCACGTGGTAGAACCCGAAACCCGGATTGAATTTCTCGCCGAACCAGATGCGTTCCTGGGTGGAGGAGACCGGCACCTCGGAGCCGGGCACCGCCTGCCGCGGAATCCGGTCACGCTCGCGCCGACGGCGGGCGATCAGGTCGTGCACATTCTCCGCGCTCTTCGAAATGGTCATGGGAATGGTTCCTCACGTCTGTGGGGTGCAGCGTGAAAGCACAAGTCGCGTCAGGATATATCCGGATAAATATTCAGATCGGAACCGTATTGCGGAAAGGCAGGGAAAGGGATATGGAGTTGCGCGGGGTGACGGCGATGGTGTCCGGTGCGGCCGGCGGCCTGGGTGCGGCCACCGCGCGCGAGCTCGCGGTGGCCGGCGCGCACGTGGTCGTGGCCGACCTCGACGGCCGGGCGGGGGACGCCGTCGCGGCCGAGGTGGGCGGCACGTTCGTCCGGACCGACGTGACCCGCGAGGAGTCGGTCCAGCACGCCGTGGACGTGGCCGCCGGGGTCGCGGGACCGCTGCGCGTGGCGGTGAGCTGCGCGGGCGTCGCGCCCGCCGCCCGCACGGTCGGCCTCGACGGCCGGCCCCACGACCTGGCGACCTTCGAGCGGACGCTGGCGGTCAACGTGGCGGGCACCTTCAACGTGTTGCGCCTGACCGCCGCCGCGATGGCCGCGACCGACCCCCTGGAGGACGGCGAGCGGGGCGTGGTCGTCAACACCTCCTCCGCCGCCGCGGAGGACGGCCAGGCCGGCCAGGTCGCCTACGCCGCCTCCAAGGGCGCGGTCGCGGCGCTGACGCTGCCGGCCGCCCGCGACCTGTCCGCGATCGGCGTGCGGGTGTGCGCGCTCTCGCCCGGCCTGTTCGACACTCCGCTGTTCGGGGCGATCCCGCCCGAGTTCCGGCGCCCGCTGGTGCGGCAGGTCGTCTTCCCGCCCCGGCTCGGCGCGCCGGAGGAGTTCGCCCGGTCCGTACGCGCCGTGTGCGAGATCGGTTATCTCAACGCGGCCGTCATCCGCCTGGACGGCGGGCTGCGCCTGCCCGGTTCGTGAATCGCGTATCCCGCCGGGACGTCTCGCCGGCGGGATGCGGGGTAGCGTTCCCTACGTTTCCACGGCCATCGACTGAGGGAGATCGAGAAATGCGCTTCGACCCGCCCGACGGAATGCCGAGAATCACCCCCGTCCTCTACTACGGCGACCCCGTCGAGGCCATCGAATGGCTCGTCGAGGCATTCGGATTCGAAAAGCGGAAAGTGCTGACCGACGACGACGGCGCGGTCGTGCACGCCGAGTTGTCCTTCGGCGGGGGCGTCGTCCAGCTCGCCGGGACCGGTGACTGCCGCAAGCACGAGCCGCGCGGCGAGGGCGAGCTGCGTCAGAGCCTGTACGTGTTCGTCGACGACGTGGACGAGCACTACGAGCGCGCCAGGAAGGCCGGCGCGGTGATCCGCGACGAGCCCGCCGAGCGCTTCTACGGTGACCGCAACTACACCGCCGAGGACCTCGAAGGCCACCACTGGGTCTTCGCCCGCCGGGTCGAGGAGATCCCGTACGAGAAGATCGACACCCCGTGAGCGCCGTCGAGCAGGTCAGGGAGCTGTACGAGCGCTACCCCTGCCCCTCCCTGACGGTGGGCGACGACCTGATCCTCGACCTGGCGCTGGGCATCGGCATGGTCGTCCGGGACAAGACCCTGGCGGGCAAGCGTGTGCTGGACGCCGGGTGCGGCACCGGGCACCAGCTCCTGGGGCTGGCCTCGCAGTACCCGCGGGCCCGCTTCACCGGCATGGACCTCTCGCAGTCCTCGCTCGACGTGGCCGCGGAGCTGCGCGCGCGCAACGGGCTGGACAACGTGGAGCTGGTGCGCGGCGCCATCGGCGGGCCCGGTTTCGAGGGGCCCTACGACCTCATCGTCATGACCGGGGTGCTGCACTGCCTCGACGACCCGCGCGCCGGCCTGGCCTGGCTGGCCGAGCGCCTGGCCCCGGGCGGGCTGATGTACCTGTGGCTGTTCCACAGCTTCGGCGAGCACCAGCGGCTCGTCGACCGGGAGCTGGTGCGGCTGCTGGCGCGCGGCGACACCGGCGAGGAGGGCCTGTCGGTGGTGCGTCGGCTGGGCCTGGGCCGCTCGGCGGGCCGCTACGGCACCCACGCGCCGGCCGGCGGCGACCCGCGCGACCAGGACGTGCTCGACGCCGACGCGTACCTGCACCCGATCGTGCGCGCCCACCGTTTCGGTGAGGCGGCCCGCCTGTTCGAAGGGCTCGGCGGGATCGGCTGGGTCGCGCTGAACGGCGTCAACTGGGACGGCGGCGGCAGGATCCTCGACCTGGGCCGCCGGCATCCCTCCTCCCCGGTGTTCCTGTCGGACGCCGACCTGTTCGACGACGAGGACCTGGCGGCGCGTTACGCCGCGCTGCCGGTCGCGGAACGGGCCGCGGTGGTGGAGCTGCGCCTGGCGCCGACCGGTTTCACGATCGTGGCCGGCGCCCCGCGGGCCGAGGAGCTGTGCGAGCCCAGGATCTCGGGCAACGTGCTGCTGAGGAACTAGGGGCCGGCCCCGGCCGGGCGCAGCAACTCCGAGATCCCGGCCTCCGGCCGGGCCACGGCCCGGGTGAGCAGCGCGGCCACCCGGGCCAGGCGCTCCTCGATCTCCGCGCGGTCCCACAGCTCGACGGCGTACTCCAGGTCGAGGACGACCCGCTCCCCCGCCATCCCGGCGAACATCTCCAGCTCGTAGCGGTTGGCCCGGGTGTGCACGTGGCCGAACTCGACCGTGCAGCCGGCCAGCTCCGGCACCGCGGGCCCGTCGCCCGCCCAGTCGGACGTCACCTGGAACAGCGGCATCCTGCGCGGGTCGGGGTGCACCTTCAGCGCCCGCACCACCTCGTTGAACGGGGTGCCCTGGTGCGCGTACGCCTCCAGCACGGTCCTGCGCACCCGCCCGGCGAGCTCCGTGAAGGCCGGGTCGCCGCCGCAGTCGAGGCGCAGCGCGACCATGTTGACGAAGCAGCCGATCACGGCCTCCAGACCGGGCAGCGGCCGGTTGTCGACGGTCGTGCCGATCACCACGTCGTCCTGGCCGCTCCAGTCGGCCAGCACCGCCGCGAACGCGGCCGTCACCACCATGTAGGGCGTGGCCCTGTTCTGCCGGGCCAGGGCGACCAGCCGCCGGGAGACGGCGGGCGGCAGGCGGTGGCTGATCATCTCGGTGTCACGGGTGGCGCGCCGCCCCGGCCGGGAGCGTGGCAGCACCAGCTCGGGCGCGTCGCGCAGCCGCTCCCGCCAGAAGCGCTCCGACGCGGCGGCCTCCGGACCGCCGAGCCAGGCCCGCTCCCAGGCGACGTAGTCGGCGAAGCGCAGGTGCGGCGCGGCGGGCGCGGCGTCCCGGTCGGAGTACAGGCGGCCCAGCTCGCCCACGAGCGACCCCATCGACACCCCGTCGGTGACCAGGTGGTGCTGGACGAGGGACAGGACGTGATCGTCGTCGCCCAGGCGGTAGAGCGCGGCCCGCACGAGCGGCGCGGCGGACAGGTCGAAGCCGGCCTCGGCGTCGCGGGCGGTGCGGCGGGCGGCCTCCGCCGCCCGCTCGCCCTCGGGCAGGCCGGTGAGGTCCTCGACGGGCAGCGCGATGCGCGCGGCGGGGTCGAAGCGCAGCACCGGCACGTCCCCCATGAGCGCGACCCGGGCGCGCAGGTTCTCGTGCCGCGCCACCAGCGCGTCGAACGCGCCCCGCAGGGCGGCCGGGTCGAGCGGGCCGCGCACCCGGTAGGTGACGGCGGCGATGAAGTCGTGGGCGTCGCCGCCCGCGAGCTGCTCGTTGATCCAGATCTGCAGTTGCGCGGTGGACAGCGCGCTGGTGTCGGGCCCCTCGCCGGCCCGGCCGTCCGCGCGCACGGCGGTGCGCCCGCCCCCGCCCGCGTCGCCGAGCTCGCTCTCCAGCTCCGGGTGTCTGGCCGCCAGGTAGTCGGCCAGGTCGGCGGGGGTGCAGTTCTCGAAGACGGCGGTGAGTGGGACGCGCACGGCGAGCACGGCGGCGATCTCGCGCGCCAGCCGGGCGGCCAGCATCGAGTGGCCGCCCAGGGCGAAGAAGTCGTCGTCCGGTTCCACTCTCTCCACGCCCAGGGCGCGCGCCCAGATCACGCAGAGCGCGGCCTCCAGGGCGGGCAGCCCGGCCCGCTCGCCGTCCTCGCCGGGGCCGGGCAGCAGGTCGGCGCGGAGGAGACCGTTCCCGTCCCGCGGGATGCGGTCCACGGTCACGACGGCGGCGGGCACCATGTACTGCGGCAGCCGTTCGGCGAGCATGGCGCGCAACGCGCGGGCCGGCGACTCCCGGGGGGTCGCGGCCTCCGGCCCCCGGTGGGCCGCCTGCGGTGTCCGCTCCGTTCGCGGCTCGGTGACGGCGTAGGCGACCAGCTCGCGTCCCGCGCCGCCCTCGACGGCCGTCACGGCGGCGTCACGCACGGCGGGGCAGGCGCGCACGGCCGCCTCGACGTCCTCCAGTTGCACGTGGAAGGAGCCGACCCGGACCAGCCGGTCCTCCCGCCCGCGGTCGACCACGCGCCCGTCGGGCCTGCGGACGGCCAGGCGGCCGGTGGGGCCGCTCCCGCCGGAGCGGCGGACCAGCTGACCGACGGCTCCGGCGGGCAGCACGTTGCCGTCGGGGTCGAGCACGGCCACGTCGCCCCCGGTGAGGGTGGCCAGCTCCGCGGGGGAGATCATCGGGATCCGCGACAGGGGCAGGGACGGGTCCGCGGAGACGGCCCGCAGCACCCGGTCGTAGTGGCGCATCAGGCGGGCGATCGTCGACCCGTCGAAGAGGTCGTCGTCGTACTCGACGAAGAAGTCGACCCGGTCGCCGCGCCGCACGGCCTCGACCGCGACGTCGAAGCGGGAGCGGCCCCGCGCCACCTCGACCTCGGTGGCGGGCACGCCGCCGATGGAGCGCTCGCCGGCGCCGGCGTCCCACATGGTGAAGACGACCTGCACGAGGGGCGTGTGCCCGGCGTCACGCTCGGGCTGCAGCACCTCCACGAGCTTCTCGAACGGGACGTACTGGTGGTCGAAGGCGTCGAAGACCGCCTCACTGGCCGCGTCGGCCAGCTCGGCGAAGGGGGTCTCGCCCGCGGGGCGCAGCCGCACGGGCACGACGTTGGCGAAGAACCCCAGCGCGTGGTCGAACTCGCGCCCGGGACGGCCGGGCGCGCCGGTGCCCAGCACCATGTCGCCGCGGCCGGTGTAGCGGTAGAGGGTGGCGGCGAAGGCGGCCAGCAGGACGGTGAAGACGGTCCCGCCGGCCCGCTCGGCGACCTCGCCGAGCGGGCCGGCCAGCTCCGGGTCGAGCGGGAACCGGTCGCGCCTGCCGCCGCTGTCGCGCCGGCGCGGCCGGGGCCGGTCGGCGGGCAGTTCCAGCACGGTCGGCGCCCCGTCGAGCACCCGCCGCCAGTGGTCGAGGTCGGCGGCCAGGCGCCCGCCGGTGAACTCCGCGCGCTGCCACCGGGCGAAGTCGCCGTACTGGGCGGGCGGTTCACCGGGCGGCTCGCCCCGGTAGGCGGCGTCCAGCTCGTCCAGGAGCAGGTTCATCGAGAACCCGTCGCTGATGATGTGGTGCACCGCGAGCACGAGCGCCTGCCGGCCGGGGCCGGCCGTGACGAGCGAGGCGCGCAGCAGCGGCCCCGCGGCCAGGTCGTACGGGGCCTCGGCGACCTCGCGGGCGTACTCCAGCAGGGCCCGCTCGCCGCCGACGGACGCCTCGCGCAGGACGGGCCCCCGTTCCCGGATCGCCTGGACCGGTTCGGCGCCCTGGTAGACGAAGGTGGTGCGCAGCACGTCGTGCCGCGCCACCACCCGCTCCAGCGCCCGGGCGAGCCGGGCCGCGTCGAGCGTCCCGTCCAGGGCGAGCACCTTCAGCTCGTTGTACGAGCCGTTGCCCGGGTCGTCCTGCTCGACGAACCACAGCTGCTCCTGCAGGTAGGACAGCGGGGCGGTGCGCTCCGGCAGGACGGTCACGGCCGCGCCTCCGTCCTCCTGGCGATCACCCAGAGGAAGCGCGACTCCCCCAGCGGTGTCCTCTGCGCCACGACCTCCTCGCGCTCGGGCTCCAGGCCCGCCTCGCGCAGCAGCCGCAGGTTCTCCTCGGTGCGGAAGCCGGAGAAGAACATGGTCGAGCCGAACCACTCCTCCACCGCGCCGGGCACGTCCTCGGTCATGAGCGTGGCCAGCAGCAGGCCGCCCGGCCGCAGCCAGCGGGTGACGCGGCCCAGCAGCGCGGGCAGTTCCTCGCGCGGCAGGTGGGTGAGCGTGTAGATGGACACGACCGCGTCGAAGGACGCGTCGGGGAACTCCAGCTCGGCCATGTCGGCCTGCACGAGCGTCGCGCCGGGCAGGGTCTTCCCGGCGAGCCTGAGCTGCTCGGCGGAGATGTCCACGGCGGTCAGGCGGTGTGCTCCGGCCAGGCGGCGTGAGGACTCGTGCCCGCCCCCGACGCCCAGCTCCAGCACGTCGGCGCCGCTCTCGGGCAGCATCGCGAGCAGTTCACCGGTCCACGCCGTGCGCGGCGCGTCGGAGAACTCCGCCTGGAAGGCGGCGTAGCGGCCGGCGATCTCGTCCCAGCCCTCCCGGACGATGTCCTTGAGGTCGGCGCGGACCTCGGAGTCGACGGCGTCGGCGACCCCGGCGACGGTGGGCCGGTCGAAGAAGTCGACGACCGGGATCTCGATGCCGAAGACCGTGCGCACCCGGCCGAGGAGCTGGACGACCTGGATGCTGGTGCCGCCCAGTTCGAAGAAGTGGTCGTGCGGGCCGACGGAGTCGACGCCCAGCAGGGGGCGCACGATCTCCTCGGCCACCCGGCGCCGGGTCGGCGTCCACTCGCCGCCGTCGGCGTCGCCGGTCGACGTGCCGGCGTGCTCCCGCCGGGCGGCGGCCAGGGCGTCGCGGTCGACCTTGCCGGTCGGCGCGAGCGGGATCTCCGGCACGTGGACGAACTCGTTGGGCACGAGCGGGGCCGGCAGCCACCGCGCCGCGGTCTCGCGGAGTTCGGCCACGCCGGGCGGCCCGGCGGCCGTGGAGACGACGTACGCGATCAGGCGGGCGTCCCCGTCGTCGCGGGGCTCCGCCTCGACCACGGCCTGGGCGATCGCGGGGTGCCGGCACAGGGTCCCCTCGATCTCCTCCATCTCGACGCGGACGCCGCGCACCTTGACCTGCCGGTCGGCCCGCCCGGCGAAGACCAGCTCGCCCTCGGGCGTCCAGCGCACCAGGTCCCCGGTGCGGTACAGTCGCGCGCCGGGCGTGGGGGCGAACGGGTCGGGCACGAAGGCGGCCGCGGTCGCGCCGGGACGGCCCAGGTAGCCGCGCCCGAGGCCGGGCCCGCCGACGTACAGCTCGCCGAGGGCGCCGATCGGCACGGGGCGCATCGACTCGTCCAGCGCGTAGGCCCGGTGGTTGGGCATGGCGCGGCCGATGGGCGGCGAGGTCTCCCACCGCCCCGCGCACTCCTGGGTGATGACGCCGACGGTGGTCTCGGTGGGCCCGTAGCTGTTGACGAACCTGCGCCCGGCCGCCCAGCGGGTGGTGAACTCCCCGGAGTAGCTCTCCCCGCCGACCGCGAGCACCCGCAGGTCGGGGAAGTCGCCGGGGTCCAGCAGCCGCAGCATGCCCGGGGTGCCCATGTACACGGAGATACGCCGCTCGCGCAGCAGGTCGCGGAAGCGCTCGGCCGAGGTGCGGGTCCGGCCGGAGGCGACGTGCAGACCGGCGCCGGTCAGCAGCGCGCCGAAGGCGTCGAAGGTGGAGACGTCGAAGGCGATCGAGGAGAACTGCACGAAGCGGTCGCGCGGCGAGAGCCCGTACAGGTGCTGGGCGCCGCGGACGAACGCGGTGACCGCCCGGTGCTCGATGAGCACGCCCTTGGGTGCCCCGGTGCTGCCGGAGGTGTACATGACGTAGGCGAGGTTGGCCGGGTGCGGTGTCACGGCGGGGTCGCCCTCGTCGCGGCCGGGGTGGTCGTCGACGGTGACCACCCGCCAGGGGCCCGGCGGCACCGAGGCCGCGGTCGTGGCGTCGGCCAGGACCACGGCGGCGCCCGCGTCGCGCAGGATCGCCTCGACCCGCTCGGGCGGGTTGCCCTCGTCGATCGGGACGTACGCCCCTCCGGCGGCGAGTGTGCCGAACATGGACACGATCATGTCGGCCGAGCGGCGCTGGTAGATCGCGCAGCGGTCCTCACGGCGCAGGCCGAGGCCGAGCAGGTGCCCGGCCAGGCGGTTGGCGGCGCGGCGCACCTCGTCGTAGGTCAGGTGCGCGCCCTCCTCGTCGGTCAGCGCGGTGGCGTCGGGTGACCTCGCGACCTGGGCGGCGAACCGCTCGGTGACCGTCGCCGGCTCGTCGGGCAGCTCGGTGCGGTTCCACTCCTCGACGACCAGGCGCGCGTCGTGCTCCTGGATCGCGTCCATCGACTCCTCCTCTGGGAACTCCCGGGACTTCCTGGGCCTGTGGCGGCTCCCGGCGATCCGGCCCGGCTCCGGGCCTCCTCGCCGGTGCCGGCCGGTCAGGTCCCCCCGCCGTCCATCCACCGGCGCAGGCTCAACGGGCGCATGTCCGTCCAGACCTCCTCGATATGCGCGAGGCATTCCTCACGGGTGCCGGTGTGGCCGACGCTCTGCCAGCCCTCGGGAATGTCACGGTCGGTCCACCAGATGGAGTACTGCTCCTCGTGATTGCGCACCACCGTGTACTCGGCCATTCGCGCTCTCCTGTTCCTCATCGGACGGGGATTCGGCATTGCGGCAAAGACCTGCCATTCACCAACAGTGCCATGGTCAAGCGAGAGCGATTTAAGGCGTTTTACAGGAAATGCTAAGTTTTGAAGGGGAGCTATGTGCGGAATAGCCGGCGTATCTGTTCTCGACGGGACCGCCGGGCAGCCGGCCTTCGACGGGCTCGTCACCCTGCAGCACCGCGGCCACGAGTCGTGGGGCGTCGCGGTGGCCGGGCCCGGCGGCGTGCGGACGCGGCGGGCGCTCGGGGCCGCCTCCCGTTCGGCCGGGGGCGACTGGCCCGCCGGGCGGCTGGCCGTCGCCCACACCCGCTACTCCACCACCGGCGCGACGCTGCCGGAGAACTCCCAGCCCTTCGTGCACGAGGCGCACCGCATCGCGCTGGCCCACAACGGGGACCTCACCAACGCCGCCGGCCTCCGCGCCCGCCTGGGCCGTGCGGGCTACGGGTTCCGCTCGACCAGCGACTCCGAGGTCATCCTCGCCCTCCTCGCCACCGCGGCCCGGCCCGCGCCGGTCGGCCGGGTTCCCGCCGCGCCGGATCCACGCGCGACGGACGGGGTGCCCGGACCGGCCGATCCCGCCGGCTACGCCGACCCCGCGGGTCACGACGCGGTCGTGGCCGCGGTCGCACGGGCCGCCGGGGCGCTGCGGGGCGCGTACTCGGTGGTGTGCTCCATCGGCGACCTCCTCCTCGCGTTCCGGGACCCGCACGGCTTCCGCCCCCTGGTGGCCGGGTTCGCCGAGGGCAGGGCGGTCGTCGCGTCGGAGACCTGCGCGCTCGACGCGCTGGGCTGCTCCGGCGTGCGCGAGGTCGAGCCGGGCGAGCTGCTGGTCTTCCGGGCGGGCCGCCTGACCGGGACGCACCGGGTGGCCGCCCCGGCCCCGCGCAGCTTCTGCGTGTTCGAGCACCTCTACCTGACCCGGCCGGACTCGCGGATCGGCGGGGTGCGGACGAGCGCGACGCGGACGGCGCTCGGCGAGCGGCTGGCGCTGGAGTCGCCCGCGGACGCCGACCTGGTCGTGGCCGTCCCGTCCTCCGGTGTGCCGGCCGCGCGCGGGTACGCGCGGGCGGCCGGGCTGCCGCTGGCCGGGGCGCTGATCCGCGACGAGCAGGTGGGCAGGACGTTCATCGAGCCCGACCGGCGGCTGCGCGAGCGCAAGCTGCGGCGCAAGTTCTCCATCGGCTCGCCCGTGGACGGCGCCCGGGTCGTGGTGGTCGACGACTCGATCGTGCGGGGGACCACCATGCGGCGCATCGTCGCGCTGCTGCGCGAGGCCGGCGCGAGCGAGGTGCACGTGCGGATCGCCGCACCGCCGCTGGTCGCGCCCTGCCACTACGGGGTGGACATCGTGGACGCCCGCGAACTCGTGGCGGCCGGGCGCGGCGCCGAGGACGTGCGCCGGATCATCGGCGCGACGAGCCTGGCGCACCTGTCGGTGGCGGGCATGCGGCAGGGGGTCGGCGCCGCGTCCGGTGAGGGGCTCTGCGAGGGATGCCTCACGGGTGAGTACCCCACCCGGGTGGCACCGGCGCGCGACAAGTTCAAGCTCATGCCCGCACAGGTCCCGCGGCAGGCGACCCCTCCGGCGCCCGCCCGCCCCCGTTGACGGTGATCAAGGCCGCGCCTAGCCTCCGCCGAATGGGACACCAAAGACAATCGACCGGTTACGACGACGGCGGCTGCGACGCCCGGTACACCCGCACCGCGTGCCTGTGGGGCCGCAGACCCGACCGGATCGCCGACGCCCTGGGCGACGCGCTCTCCCTGCCCCCGGCGCCGGACCCGCCCGGGACACCGGACGGGTCCGGCCCGCCCGCGCCGCCGGGCGGCGCGGGCATGTCCACGGCGCCTCCGCCCGTGGCGTCCGCCGGCCCCGCCGTCCTCGACGTGGGGTGCGGCGAGGGGCGCAACGCGGTGCGGCTCGCCCGGCGGGGCGCCCGGGTGCTGGCGATGGACGTCTCGGCCGCGGCGCTGGAGAACGGCGCGAAGGCGTGGGGCGGCTCTCTCGGCGCTCTCGGCTCTCTCGGTGCCGGCGGCGCCGGTGGAACTCCCGGGAACGGCGGCGGTGACGGCGGCGGAGCCCCCGGGAGCGGCGGAACCTCCGCCTTTCCCCGGAGCGGCGGGATCGAGTGGCGGCGAGGCGACGCGCGCACCGCCCGGCTGGCACCCGCCTCGTTCGACGGGGTGCTGGCCTGCAGCGTGCTGCACTGGCTCGCGGACGAGGCCCAGGTCGCCGACGTCATCGCCCGGCTGCAGGCCGCCACCGGGCCGGGAGGGGTCCACGCCCTGCTGATGTTCAACTCCGGTCACGCCTACCGGCCTCCCGCCGGCGAGATGCGCATGCCGGTGCTGCTCCCCCACGACTGGTACCTGGCCCGGTACGCCGGGTGGACCGTGCTGAGCGCCTCCGACACCGACTCGACGCACACGCACCGGGGACACGAGGAGCCGCACACCCATGCCGTGACCAGGCTGGTGGCCCGGAAGGAGGCCCACGCGTGAGACGAGAGGGCGAACGGGCACGGCAGGGGAACGGGCACGCGGGCCTGCTCCAGCCGGGGTGGGAGGCGCCGGTACGCGCAAGCGGGCTCACGGGACCGGCGCGCGAGAGCGGACCCACGGAACCGATGCCCGAGAGGGGGCTCACGGGCCCGGCGCACCCGCCCGAGTGGCCGGTCTACGACGGCGACGCGGCGGCCCGGGTCGCCGAGCTGGTCACCCGGGGCCGCACGTTCGACTACGACTACGGACCGGAGCTGGCCGGGCTGGAGCGCGCGTTCGCCGAGCGGCACGGCCGCGCCCACGCCCTGGCGCTGACCTCGGGCACGGCCGCCCTGCTGGCCGCCTACTTCGCGCTGGGCGTCGGCCCGGGCGACGAAGTGATCGTCCCCGACCTGACGTTCTTCAGCAGCGCCTCGCCGCTGTTCCTCCTGGGCGCGGTGCCGGTGCTCTGCGACGCGGGCGACGCCACCGGGAACGTGGCCGCCGCGGACGTGGCGTCGCTGGTCACGCCGCGCACGGTCGCGATAGCCGTCACCCACCTGTGGGGCCACGCCTGCGACATGGACGCCCTGCGCGCGGTGGCCGCCCGCTACGGGCTCGCCCTGGTCGAGGACTGCTCGCACGCCCACGGTGCGACGTTCCGGTCCCGGCCCGTCGGCTCCCTGGGCGACGTCGCGGTCTTCAGCGTGGGCGGCAGGAAACTGGTCTCCGGAGGCATGGGCGGCGTCCTGCTGACCGACTCCGAGGACGTCTACGCGCGGGCCTGCCTGCTGGCCAACTTCCGGCACCGCACCGACCTGACCATCGACGCCGCCCGCTACGAGCCGTTCCTGCTGACCGGCCTGGGCGGCAACTTCCGCATCTCCACGCCCGCCGCCGTGCTGGCCCGGAGCCACCTCGACCGCCTGGACGAGCTGGTGGAGCACCGGGTGGCCAACGTGTCCGCGTTGGCCACGGGACTGGGCGGGCTGCCGGGGGTGCGTCCCTCCCCCGTCGCCGGGGACGTCACGATGGGCGCGTGGTACGACGGGGTCGTCGAAGTGACGCCGGAGTGCCCGTTCACCCGGGACGAGCTGGTGGCGGCCGGCCAGGCGCGCGGCCTGCGGGTGCGCGCCCCCGCCACCCGGCCGCTGCACGTCCTCCCGCTCTTCCGGGGCGCCGCGCCCGACTGGTCGCCGCAGGTCGCCGCGGCGGTGCGGGCCGCCGCGGCGGCGAACGACCGCCCGTTCCCGCGTTCCGCGGACCTGTTCGCCCGGTGGATGAAGATGCCGGTGAACTTCCTCTGGGAGCGGGACTCGGCGCTGGTCGGCGCGTACCTGGAGGCGTTCGCCGACGCCTTCTCGCTCGCGCGCGGCACGTAAGTCACCCCTGTTTCCGAGTCGATTCGGAGTAGTTCACATGAGCCGAGAAGCGCTTCCCGTCGTCCACGCCGTCGCCCCCGACAGCCTGCGGAGCTGGTTCGGCCACTTCGTCGACCTCGGGCCGGACGACCGGACCGTCCACCTCGGCGAGGACCCGCGCGTGGATCCGGCCCCGCTGCTGGAGGCCATCGGGCCGGTCCCCCGGGCGACGGTGGTCTTCCATTCCGGTCACGTGACGCTCGGCCGCGACCAGCTGCTGGCGTTCCGGCTGCGCGAGCTCGGCCACCGCGCGGAGTGCCAGTCACGGCTGTGCGCGTCCCTGGGCAGCGACAAGATCCTGATGAAGGAGTTCTTCGACCGCTACGGCCTGGTCTCCCCACCGTGGGCGCGGGCCGGCGACCCTCCGCCGGGGGACGCGCCCGACGCCCCCGTGGTGGTCAAGGACCGGCACGGCACGCAGAGCGTCGGCACCCGGCTGGCCCGCGCGGGCGAGTGCCGCCTGGCCCCCAACGAGCTGGGCGAGCTCTACGTCGACGGGGTCGAGTACTCCGTGCTGGTCTACCGCGACGGGCACGGCACGGCGACGTTCCCGCCGGTGTGGAAGGGCCCGACCACGCCCGCCCTGGTGCCGCCGTGGCGGCGGCTGCGGCTCTGCCCGGACCCGGTGCTCGGCGGCACGTGGGAGCGGAAGCTGCGGGCCGTCGGCAAGCGGCTGGCCGATCTGGCCGAGGCGCACGGGTACCTGGAGGCGGAGTTCCTGCTGACCCGGACCGGCGAGGTGCACCTGCTGGAGATCAACCCGCGGGTGTCGGGCACCATGCGGCTGGCCGCGATGGCCACCCGGCTGCCGATCTTCTCCCTGCACGCCCGGCCCGAGTTCCGCGGCCACCTGCGCGCCGTCCGCTTCGGCGGCGAGGTCCCGTACCGCGGCGTCCCGATCGCCGACCCCGACGGCGCGGTGTTCGCCACCTCCCGGCTCACCGTCGCCGGTGAGAGCCTCGGCGAGGTCCGCACCCGGCTGCGCGAGCTGGGCGGTCCGGAGGCGCTGGAGGGGCTGGACCGGTCGGCCCGGACGCTGCTCCGCGCCTCCTGACCGGGACACCGTCTCCCGGCCGGAAGACACCGGGAGACGCCGGGAGACACCGGGAGACACCGGGAGACACCGCCTCCGGCCGGGGTCCCGGCCCGTGGCCGGAGCGCGGTCCCCGGCCGGTCCGGGGCTCACGCGGGCCGGCGCACCGCCCGCGTCCCTCCCGGATCCTCGCGCCACGCCCCGCCGCCGGGGCGGTCACGCCGGGCGTCCCACCGGTCGAGCAGTCCCAGCAGGGGCGCGGTCGCGGCGGTGGAGACCAGGGCGACGATCACCAGCATCGTGAACAGCGCCTGGGTGATGAGGCCGAGGCCGAGACCGATGCTGAGGATGACCAGCTCGGTCACCCCGCGGCAGTTCATGAGCACCCCGAGACGCGCGGCCTCCCGGCCGGGCACGCCCATCGGCCCGGCGACGGCCGCCACCCCGCCGACCTTGCCCGCCACCGCGACGACGAGGATCAGCAGGCACCACGCCCACATCGCCGGGTCCCCGCCGAGCAGTCCGACCTGCGTGTTGAGCCCGACGAAGGCGAAGAACGGCGGCAGCAGGAACGACGTGGTGACGTCCTGGGTGCGTTCGCGGACCCGGCGCAGCCGCACGTCCCCGTCGCGCGGGAACAGCACGCCGAACAGGAACGCGCCGAAGATCAGGTGAATGCCGATCAGCTCGGTCAGCAGCCCGGAGACGAGCAGGCCGACGACCACGACGGGCAGCGTGGCCTCCTGGGAGAGCCCGCGGCGCAGCAGCCGGGTCAGCAGCGGCCGTACCGCCCCGGCCATGACGGCGGCGAAGGCGGCGGTGAGGCCGAGGGTGCGCAGCGCCCCGGCGGGCGAGGAGTCCTTCGCCATGGTGATCGCCACGGCCAGCAGCAGCCAGGCGGTCACGTCGGCGATGGCGGCGCAGGTGACGGTCAGCGCGCCGGTCGGGGTGTGGAACATCCCGCGCTCCAGCAGGATCCTGGCCAGTACGGGGAAGGCGGTGACGCTCAGCGCGGCCCCGATGAACAGGGCGAAGGCCGGGAACCCGACGGACGCGACGGCCAGCGGCGGGTAGATCACCAGGGCCAGCCCGACGCCGAGCGCGAACGGGACCGCCACGCTCGCCTGACCGCAGACCAGCGCGATCCGGCCCCGGCCCCGCAGCAGGTCACCGCGTAGCTCCAGCCCGACCAGGAACATGAAGAAGGCCAGCCCGAACTGGGCGAGCAGGTTCAGGTACGGCATGACGGCGGCGGGGAACAGCGCGTGGTGGGCCTGTGGCCAGACGGCGCCGAGGAGGGACGGGCCGAGCAGGATCCCGGCGGCCATCTCCCCGATCACCCGGGGCTGCCCGAGCCGCCGGGCCGCGGCCCCGGCGAGGTGGGCCAGCGCGACCACCACGGTGACGGACAGCAGCAGCAGCGGGACGGCCGGGGTCGCCTCCCGCCGGCCGGCCTCCACCGGGGGCACGGGGACGGGCCCGGTGGCCGTGCCCGGATCGAGCCCCAGCATCAGCAGCGCGAGCGCCGCGGGCAGGACGACCGATAGACCGTACGCGAGGGCGCAGTGACGCATCGTCTTCATATTCGCGGACCGAAACCATTGATACGTCATGGACCATTCCATTCGGGAGAGGGCTCGTTCATGGGCGGGCGCGCATATCACAGAACGGCGTCAATCGCTGCACTGAGTGGCGAATCAGCTGCTCATCGGGGCGTTCTCGCCTTTCCGCCGCGACGGCGCCGGCGAATTTGAAAAATACTCAAGATCGAGAGTGCGCCCGCGAAAACCGTGGGTAAGGTACCGCCCTGACTCATCCCGAATGCACAGAAAGGGAGGAAATTTATGCGGGTGCTTTCCCCCAGCCAGGAGGCGAACCGTCAGGCCGCGTCCTCGCCCCCCGAAACCCGGCAGCCCGTCCCGAGACAGCGCGCCGCGTCCGACCCGAACTCCAGGCTCGCCCTCGACGCCTCCGCCAAGCCGAGGCGGACCGGCCTCCAGCTCCCGTCGAGCCTGCCCTTCGACACCTGGCGGCGCATCGGCCACCAGATCTCCCTCATCTCCGACTCCTCCGCCTGGTGGCTCGGCGACTGGCTCGTCTACGGCGAGAACGAGTACACCGACCGCTACAAGAGGGCGGTGGAGGAAAGCTCACTCGACATCCAGACCCTGCGCAACTACGCCTGGGTCGCGCGCCGGTTCCCGGTATCCCGCCGGCGGGATCGGCTCAGCCTCCAGCACCACGCAGAGGTGGCCGCCCTCCCCGAGCACGAGCAGACCCTCTGGCTGGACCGCGCCGAGCGCTTCGGCTGGTCGCGCAACCGCCTGCGCAACCAGATCAAGGCCCACCGCACCGCCGCCCTGGCCGGGACGGGCCAGGGGCAGCAGGCCGCCCCGCCGAAAGCCGTGATCCACATCGACGTCCCGGCCGAGCAGGAGCAGACATGGCGTGACGCGGCCCGCCGGATGAACCGCAGCGTCGAGGAGTGGGCGCGACTCGTGCTCACCCAGGTCGCGACCGGTCAGGTCCCGGCCCGCGTGATCCACGACGCCAAGGCCGGCTGAACGCGGGAACGGGAGGACAGGTGAGCGCCGTCCACACGCTGTTCGAGGAGAGGGTGCGCGAGGGACCCGACCGCACCGCCCTGGTGGCCGGGTCCGTCCGGTTGACCTACCGGGAGCTCGACGCCCGCGCCAACGGTTTCGCCCGGTCGCTCCTGCGGCGCGGCGTGCGGCCCGAGACGCCGGTCCCGCTGCGTCTGGACCGCTCGGCCGACCTCCTCGTCGCCCTGCTGGGCGTCTGCAAGGCGGGCGGCGCCGCGGTGCTGCTCGACCCGGGCTGGCCCGAGGACCGGGTCTCCGCCGTCCTCGACGGCTGCCCCCTGGTGGTCGACGGGCCCCCCGACGCCGGGCCCGTCGCCGAGGGGCCCGGCGTCCCCGTCCACGAGGACCAGCTCGCGTACGCGGTGCACACCTCCGGGTCGACCGGGCGGCCCAAGCTCGTCGGGGTGACCCACCGGGCGATCGCGCACCGGGTCGCCACCCACGCCGCGGCCTACCGCATCACCCCCCGCGACCGCTCCAGCTGGCTGGCCCCGGTGGCCTCGTCCGTGTCGGTGGTGGAGCTGTGGCCGTACCTGTGCTCCGGCGCGAGCGTGCACGTCGCCGACGCGGCGACCGCGGGCTCGCCGCCGGAGCTGCGCGACTGGATGGTCGCCTCCGGGATCACCCGCGCGTACGTGAACATGCCGCTCGCCGAGCTGCTGTACGGCCTGCCGTGGCCCCCGGAGACGGCGCTCCGGCTGATGACGGTCGGCAGCGACGCGGTGCGCGTGTGGCCCTCGCCCGAGCTGCCGTTCGAGGTCGCGGTGGAGTACGGCTCGGCCGAGGCCAACGGGGTGACGAGCTGCCTGGTCCCACTGGAGGACCGCTGCACCTCGGTCACGGCGGACGAGACCGCCAGGAGCTCCCGGCCGCCCATCGGGCGCCCCTGGCCCGGCGTCGGCGTCCCCGTGCTGACCGGCGACCTGCGGCCCGTCGCCGAGGGCGGGATCGGCGAGCTGTTCGTCTCCGGCCCCGAGCTGGCCCGGGGCTACCTGGGTGAGCCGGCCCGCACCGCCGAGCGGTTCCTGCCCGACCCGGCGGGCGGCGGGGGCCGCGTCTACCGGACCGGGGACCTGGTGCGCGCGCGCCCGGACGGACGGCTGGAGCACCACGGCCGCGTCGACCACCAGGTCAAGATCCGCGGCCACCGGGTGGAGCCCGCGGAGGTGGAGGCCGTGCTCCTGGCGCACCCCGCGGTGCGCGAGTGCGTGGTGGCGGGCGTGCCGGGCCCCGGCGGCGACCTGCGGCTGTGCGCCTACGTCGTCGCCCCGGACGGTGTCCCGGCCGGGACGCTGCGCGCGTTCGCCGCGGCCCGGCTGCCCGAGCCGATGGTGCCGACCGGGTGGACCCCGCTGGAGCGGCTGCCGCTGAACTCCGCCGGCAAGGTGGACCGCCGCGCGCTGCCCGCGCCGTCGTGGGGGCCCGCGCCGGACGGGGACGGTCCGGCGGGAGAGGCCGCGGACCCGGTCGCCGCCGGGGTGCTGGAGCTGTGGGAGCAGGAGCTCGGCGTGCGCGGCGCGCCGGGCGACCACTTCATCCGCTCCGGCGGCGACTCCCTGTCGGCCACCCGCCTCGTCGACCGGATCAGGAGCCGCTACGGCGTGCGGATCCGGCTGCGGGAGTTCCTGAAGGAGCCGACGCCCGAGACCCTCATCCGGGGCGTCAGGGCGGAAGGAGGCACGCGATGAGAGGGACGACCGGCAGAAAGCGCCGCCCCACGTGGCTGCTGCGCGAACCCGACCCGGGGGCCAGGGCCCGGCTGTGGTGCCTGCCCTACCCCGGGGCCGGGGCGTCGATGTACCACCGCTGGCCGGCCGAGGTGGACGGCGTCGAGCTGTGCCCGGTGCAGCTGCCCGGCCGGGAGAACCGGCTGCGCGAGCCGCCGTTCGAGAGCTACCCGGCCGTCGCCGCCGCGATGCTGGAGGGCCTGGAGCCCTACCTGGACCGGCCGTTCGGCTTCATCAGCCACTGCGGCACGGTCTTCATCGGCTACGAGGCGGCGTTGCTGCTCGAGGAGCGCGGCGGCCCGCTCCCCTGCCGCCTGTTCGCCTCCTCGATGGTCCCCCCGCACCGGGCGTCGTGGCCGAGCATCCTGAGGCTCGACGGGGAGCAGGTGGGCGCGCTGGTCTCGGAGCTGATGCGGGCGCGCGGCGCCGAGCCGCTGCCCGAGCTGGTGGACATGGCCGCGGGCGTCATGCGCGCCGACGTGGCCGCCTACGGCCGCTTCGACCGGACCGCCCCGCGACGGCTGCCGTGCCCGATCACCGCGATCGGCTGGTCGGGCGACACGCAGATCCCCCCGGAGCAGATGGCCGGGTGGGAGGCGTACGGCGAGGTCCGCCGCACCGTGCTGGAGGGCGGGCACTGGAGTTACCTCCAGGCGCCCGCCGCCCTGCTCGACGAGATCGCGCGGAGCATGCCGGCGCGGGTCCCGGGTTGACCTCAGCCGTCCCTGCGCTCGCCGGGCTCCTCCTCGATGTCCCGCAGGAGCTCGGCGTCCTCCAGCCGGCGCAGGCTCGGCACCGGCGAGAGGAACAGCAGGATGATCCACGGCAGCAGGAACGCGGCCCCGGCGTAGATCGCGGGCTTGACCCCCATCAGCTCGCCCAGGACGCCGGCCAGCATCGCGGCCAGCGGCAGGATGCCCAGGTAGACCGCGCGGCTGGCGCCGATGACCCGGCCCCGCAGGTGGTTGGGGATCACGTACTGGAACAGCGTGAGCTGGCCGATGTTGCCGGCCACGACGCCGAAGACCGTGACGAACCAGATCACGGAGAACAGCGTGATCTGCAGCCACTGCGGCCCGGCCACGAACGGGGTGAGGCACAGCACCCGGAAGGCGATCAGGGCCGTCATGATGCCGCGCCCGTAGCCGATCTTCTCGAACAGCTTGCTCGCCAGGACGGCGCCCACGACGCCGCCGATGCTGCCCATCGCGTAGATGAAGCCGATCCAGGTGCCCGACAGGTGCAGGTCCTTGGCCGCGTACAGGATGAACAGGGTCAGGATCATCATCGACCCGAAGTTCGCCCCGGCGGAGTTGATGATCAACGGCCGGGCGTAGTCGTTGCGGTAGGTGACCTTCAGGCCGTGCCCGATGTCGTGGAGCATCGCCGCCACCGGGCCGCGCCCCCCGCTGTCCTGCCGTTCGACGGGCGGCTCGACGTGGCGGATGCGCGACAGGGCGAAGGCTGAGACGAGGAAGGACAGCGCGTCACCCAGCATGACGTAGGCCGGACGGAACAGGTCGATGAGCACCCCTCCGGCGCTGGAGCCGGCGATGGCGCCCACCGACTCGGTCGCCGCCATCCGGCTGTTGCCCGCCACGAGCTGCTCCTCGCTCAGCAGGGTCGGCATGTAGGCGGCGTAGGCGATCTCGAAGACCACCGAGAGCCCGCCGACGATGAGGGCGACGACGTAGAGCACCCACATGTCCAGGAACCCGACGAAGGCCGCGAGCGGGATCAGCGCCACGACCGCGGCCCGGCCGATGTCGGAGCCCACCATGAGGGGCCTGCGCCGGTAGCGGTCGATGAGCACGCCGGCGATCAGCGTCAGCAGCAGCGCGGCGATCGTGCGCATGGTGTTGAGCAGGCCGACCTCGAAGGAACTGGCCTGCAGCATGAGGATGGCGGTCAGCGGCAGGGCCAGGGTGGTCAGCTCGGAACCGAGGATCGAGATCGACTGGCCGGTCCAGAGCCGGTTGAAATCGGGATTCCGCCAGAGGGATGGCGGCTTTTCCTCCGGCGCCCCGACTTCCGTTCTCTCCGTGTCCATAAGATCATTCCGTCCTTGTCGGGTTTCACCTCTGGTTGACTGGAATAGGGATTTTGTTAAGGGTGATGATATGCGAAACCACCGGAAGGGATACCTCGGAAAAAATCAGGGAGTGCGCCAGATGACACTCCCCGACGGTCACGTGGTGTTCCAGTTGAATCCCGCCGAGACCAGCCTGCAGTATCGCAGCATCGTGGGCGACAGAAGCTATTTCCGGCACGACGTCCGTCTCACACCGGGAATGACCGTGTTCGACGTGGGCGCGAACATCGGAATGGCCGCCCTGGCGTTTCACTGGGAATGCCCGGGAACGCGTATTCTCGCGTTCGAACCGGCCCGCCCGCTCTACGACGCGCTGTGCGCCAACCTGGCCGCGCACGGCCTGAACGCCAAGGCGTTCGACTGCGCGCTGTCGCACACCCCGGGGACGGCGGTTCTCACCGTCTACCCGGAGACGACCGCGATGTCGAGCATGTACGCCGACGCCGGGCACGACGCGGAGGTGACCAGGACATTCCTGGCCAACAGCGGTTTCGCCCCCGAGGACGTCGCCGACATGGCCGCGGGCCGGCACGTGACGGAGGAGCAGGAGTGCCGGGTGCGCACGATATCCGACGTGATGGCCGCCGAGGGCGTGGACCGCATAGGACTGCTGAAAATCAACGTCGAGAAAGCCGAATGCGACGTGCTGGACGGCATCGCCCCCGAGGACTGGGCGGCGGTCGACCAGATCGTCATGCAGGTCCACGACATCGGCGGCAGGCTCGCGTCCGTGCGCGACGATCTCACCGGCCGCGGATTCCGGGTCGACACCGGCCAGGATCCCCTGCTGCGGGGCACGGACATATTCGATGTTTACGCCCGGAGGAATTCCTTATGACAGTGAATGCGAACGAGGTGAATCTGAACGAGCTGGATCTGGCGGATCCGGACCTCTACACGCCCCCCGACGCGGGCCTGGGCGTCCTGCACCACCTGCAGGAGCACCGGCCCGTGTTCTGGAACGCCAGGCGGGGCGGCGGCCCGAGTTTCTGGGCTTTCACGAAATACGCCGACGGCGTGGCCATCTATCTCGACAAGACGAATTTCACCTCCGAGCGCGGCATGCAGGTCGGGCAGACCGAGTCCGCCGCCCGCGCCGCCGCGGGCAAGATGCTCATCGTCACCGACGGCCGCCACAGCCAGCTGCGCGACGTGATGAACCCCGCGCTCACACCCCGGGTGGTACGCCGTCTGGAGACCGCGATGCGCGAGACCGTGGGCGGGATGCTGGAGGAGAACGCCCGGAAGGACTCCTTCGACTTCGTCGACACCGTGGCCGGCAGGCTCCCGCTCTCGGTCATCTGCCAGCTGCTGGGCGTGCCTCGCGCCGACTGGGACCTGATGATCCAGTGGACGCGCACCGCGTTCGGGTCGGCCGCCACCGACGAGGTCATCTCCGACGCCGAGAAGGCCGAGGCCAACGCCAACATCTTCGCCTACTACGCCGACCTGCTGGCCGAGCGGCGCGGGAACCTCGGCGACGACGTGATCAGCGTGCTGATCCGCGGCCGGATCGACGGAGAACCCCTCACCGACGAGGAGATCCTGCTCAACATCAACGGCCTCATCACCGGCGGGAACGAGACCACCCGGCACGCCTCGGCGGGCGCCGTGATCGCGCTGGTCGAGAACCCCGGCGAGTGGCGGAGGCTGCGCGAGGACCGCTCGCTCATCCCGACCGCCGTGGAGGAGGTGCTGCGCTGGACCGCGCCCAGCCTCAACGTCATGCGCACCGCGCTGCGCGACACGAGGATCGGCGGGCAGACCGTCCGGGCCGGCGAACGGGTCAGCGTGTGGCACCCGGCCGTCAACCGGGACGAGGACGCCTTCCCCGACGCGCGCCGCTTCGACGTCGGCCGCACCCCCAACCGGCACCTCACGTTCGGGCTCGGCAGGCACCTGTGCATCGGCGCCGCGCTGGCCAGGTTCGAACTGCGCGTGCTGCTGGAGGAGCTGACCTCCCGCGTGACCCGCATGGAGCTCACCGGCCCGGTCAAACGGCTGCGCTCGAACCTCATGTGGGGCGTCGACCGCGTCCCCGTCCACCTCGAACTCGACCACGCCGGGCACTGATTGGAGCACTCCCATGCCGGACACGACCTCGTCGCTGTCGCCGATCCAGGAGAGCCTGTGGCGGTCCTCCCGGGCGAGACCGGCCGCCGACCGCACCGACCAGATCACGCTCGCCGCGCGGCTGCGCGGCCCGCTGGACGCCGGGGCCCTCGCCGCCGCGGTCGGACGCGTGCTGGACGCGCGTGAGGACCTGCGGCCCGCGCTCCCCGGCGCCGCGGTGCCCCGGGCCGTCACCGTCCCCGCGCCCACGGACCTGAGCAGGCACGACCCGGGCCGCCGCGAGGACGCCCTGGCGCGGCTGGTCACCGACCAGGCCGGCCGGGACCTCGACCTGGAGACCGGCCCCCCGGTCCGGGTCGCCCTGGCCCGGCTGCCCGCCGACGACCACGCGTTCGTCGTGACGGCCCACCGGCTGGTGGCCGACGAACACGTCCTGACGACCCTGGCCGCGGAGATCTCCCGGGCGTACGAGGAGGCGACCGCCGCGCCGCCCGGCGCCCGCGGTGACACCCGCGGCCCGCGGAGCGCCTCCCCCGCCGCCCTGGACGGCCGGGGCTCCCCGCCCGCCTCCCGCGACGGCCACGCCACGCCCACCGCCAACGGCCACGCCCCGGCCGGCACGCCCCCTGAGGCCCCCGCAGCCGGCGCGGCCGCCGCGACCACCGCGACCGACGAGGCCGGTGACCTCGCGTACTGGCGGGAACGGCTCGACGGGGCGCCGACCGTGCTGGAACTGCCCGCCGACCGGCCCCGCCCCGCCGTACCCGGGTTCCTGGGCGCGCGCGTGACCTTCGCGGTGCCCCCGGAGACGGCCGGGCGGGTCGAGGCCGTGGCGCGCGAGGCCCGCACCGGCGCCGGGGCCGTCACGCTGGCGGCGTGGGCGGTGGCGCTGTGCCGCTGGTCGGGACAGGACGAGGTCGTGGTCGGCGTGCCCGTACCGGGCGGGGACCGGGCCCCGGTGTTCCCGATCCGGATCGGCTGCGGCGACGAACCGTCGTTCGCCGCCGTCGTCGCGCACGTCCGCGACGCGCTCGACGAGGCCGCCGCGCACGGCGCCTACCCGGCGCACCGGCTGGCCGAGGAACTGGGACTGGACGCCTCCACCGGCGTGCAACCGCTCTACCAGGCGGAGTTCGACCTGGCGGCCCCCGCCTGGCGCGCGCTGCGGCTGCCCGGGGTGCGAACCTCGGAGCTGGCGCCCGCCCGCTTCCCCCTGGCCTCGGACCTGGCGCTGACCCTGACGCCGGACCCGCTCGCCGGTGAGATCCGCTACTCCCTCGACCTGTTCGACCCGCCCAGCGCGCAGGCCAGGGCCGCGCAGTACGTCACGCTGCTCTCGGACGCGGTACGCGATCCGGAACGACCCGTCTCCCGGCTGTCCCTGCTGGACGCCCGGGAACGGCACCTGGTGATCGAGGAGTGGAACCGCACCGAGGCCCCCTTCGACGAGGAGGCGGGCGTCGGCGCGCTGTTCGAGGCGCGCGCCGCCGCCGCCCCGGACGCCCTCGCCGTGCTGTGCGGGGAGCGGCGGCTGACCTACCGGGAGCTGGACGAACGCGCCAACCGCGTGGCCCACCGGCTGATCCGCGAGGGGGTGCGCCCCGGCGACGTCGTCGGCTCGATGACCGGCCGCTCCCCCGAGGCGCTCACGGCCTTCCTCGGCATCGTCAAATCCGGCGGCGTCTACCTGCCGCTGGACCCGGCCCTCCCGCCCGACCGGCTGGGCCACCTCCTCGACGACAGCGGGACCGCGCTCGTCCTCACCGAGACCGCGCACGCCGGCCGGGTGCCCGGCGGGGTCCGCGCGATCGACCTGGACGCCGGGTGGCAGGCGATCGAGGCCGGGGAGCCCGTGACGAGTCCCGGCCTGATACCGCCCCCGGACGCCCCGGCCTACCTCATCTACACCTCCGGCTCGACCGGCCGGCCCAAGGGGGTGGAGGTCCCGCACCGCGGGGTGGGCAACCTCGCCGCGGCCCTGTCCCGGGAGTTCTCCCTCACCGCCGGGGACCGGGTGGCGCTGTTCGCCTCGCTCAGCTTCGACGCCTCGATCTGGGAGATCACCATGGCGTTGCTGAACGGGTCGGCGCTGTGCGTCCTGGAACCCTCGGCCATGACCCCGAAGGAGACCGCGCGGCTCATCGTCGACCAGGGCGTCACCGCGGCCACGTTCCCGCCGACCTTCCTCAGCACTCTCGACGGCGACGAACTCGGCACGGTCCGGCTCATGGTCGTCGCCGGCGAGCAGTGCCCGGCCGGACTGGTGCGCACCTGGGCCCCCGGCCGCACGTTCGTCAACGCCTACGGGCCGACCGAGACGACCGTGTGCGCCACGATGGGCGTGTGCGACCCGGCGGAGGCGTACGCCCCGCCGATCGGCCGCCCGCTGCCCAACGTCCGCGCCTACGTGCTGGACCGCCGGCTCAACCCGCTCCCGCCGGGCGTCCCCGGCGAGCTGTACGTCGGCGGCCCCGGCCTGGCCCACGGGTACCGGGGCAAGCCGGCCCTGACCGCCGGATCGTTCCTGCCCGACCCGTACGGCCCGCCCGGCGCACGGCTGTACCGCACCGGTGACCTGGTCCGCTACCTGCCCGACGGCCGCCTGCAGTACGTGGGCCGGACCGACCACCAGGTGAAGATCCGCGGCTTCCGGGTGGAACCGGCCGAGATCGAGGCGGCGATCACCCGCTACCCCGGCGTCCGCGAGGCGGCGGTCGTCGTGCGCGACGACCGGCTCGTCGCCTACGTGGTGCTGGACGAGACGTCCCGGCTCATCGCCGACCGCAGCGGCCTGACCGGCGAGCTGCACCGCTTCCTGCAGGGCTCGCTCCCGGCGTACATGCTGCCCGGCTCGTACGTGACGCTGGACGCGATGCCGCTGACCTCGTCCGGCAAGGTGGACCGCCAGGCGCTGCCGGAGCCCGGCGGGAACGCGGGGCCCGGCACGGCCGGTGAGGGCGGTGGGGACGGCGGGGAGGCCGACGGCGACTTCGACGCGCCGCAGACCCCCACGGAGCAGACGATCGCCGCGATCTGGGCCGAGGTGCTGCGGCTGCGGCGGGTCGCCCGCGAGGACGACTTCCTGGAGATCGGCGGTCACTCCCTGGTGGCCGCCCAGGTGATCACGCACGTGCGGGAGAGGTTCACGGTGAACCTGCCGATCCGGGTGCTGTTCGAGAACCCGGTGCTGGCCGACTTCGCCGACGCGGTGGACGGGGCCCTGGCCAAGGCCTGAGCACGGCCGGAGCGCCCGGGAGCGCCCGGGAGCACGGCATGAGCACTGACTGAGCACAACCTGGGCACCGAAGCGCCTCGGCCCGGGGCGCCGGCCCCGGCTGAGGCGGCCGGGCACCCCGGCCCCGCGGGCATCCCGCCGGGCGGGATGCCCGCGCATGACGAGGGCCCGTGAGGATCGTCCTCACGGGCCCTCATCATGCGCGGGCCGGCGGACCGGGCGGCGCGGCGCCCCCGCGCGCCGCTCAGCGGCGGCCGGGCAGCGCGGCGGCCTCCCGCTCCGGCCGCCACGAGGGCAGGTACTCCCGCAGCCGCAGCACCATCCCCTGGCAGTAGGAGGCGTTGTGCTCCAGGCTCCGCTCGGGCATGAACGGCAGCTTGCGCCCGCGCGGGTGGTCGAGCACCAGGCGGGTGACACGCTCCCGCCCGGTCTCCAGGCCGGTCACGTCGAGGTCGATGAGGAGCGCCGCGAGATCGGCGGGCATCTCGACGAGCGAGGCCGTCCTGCCGCGCGGCTCGACGCGCAACTCGGTGAAGTCGTGGCGCGGCAACCGGGGCCTGGCCAGGTAGATGTAGGGCCGGGCGAGCAGGTCGAGCTCGAACGCGGCGCGGGCGCGCGGGTCGTCCCACCACGGCCGGCTGCGGGCGAAGTCGACGAGCAGGGCGTCGAACTCCTCCCGGTGCGAGTGGAGCACGAGGTGCGCGACCATCCCGAAATTGTGGAAGTCGTAGTTCCACAGTTTCGCCACGGAATCCCGGAAGAAGGACGTGACCTCGGTGTCGGTGCGACTCTCGAAATACGTCGCGGCGTCGGTGAGGAAATCCTCGAACCGGCTGACCCCCGACCGCTCCAGATAATTCGCCAGATAATACAGGCCGCGCAGGTTGTAGAGCGAGTGGACCGCGTAGGAGAACCACGTTCCGCGCTCGTACTCTTCTCGGCTTACCCAGTTGGTGGCGACCACGACGTCGGCCTCGGTGACGTCACTGGGAACACGTTCGACCTGCACCCCGAGAATGTCGCGTTTGGCGTATATCGAGGTGTTGTGCAGAAGGAGCTGCGGATAGATGATCAGCGTGTCCGCGCGCAGCCGGCACAGCTCCGCGATCCCCTCCTTGAAGGATTCCAGGGTCTCCCCGGGCAGCGGCCAGATCAGCTCGATGTAGGAGCTGATCCGCTTCTCGCGGAGCGTCCGCTGCAGCTCGGTGTAGGTCTCGGGCTTGATGTTCGAGCGGTCGACCAGGTCGAGCGTGCGGGAACTCATCGACTGCAACGAGATGGGCTGGCTCGTCAGCAGGCCGCCCTGGACGAGGATCTCGGTGATCTCGGCCATGCGGTCGGGCTTGTTCTTGGCGGCGGCCATCGCGACCATCACCGGGTAGCCGTTCTCCTCGCTGCACGCGACCAGGTGCCGGGTCAGCTCCACGTCGCGCGGGGCCATTCCCCAGTTGGCGTCGGCGATGAACAGCGACACGAAGTTGTTCTTGCTGATCCAGGTGATGTCGTCGCGGACCCGCTGGTCCTCGAACTTGTGCACCTTGTCGTTGGTCGCCGCCCCCCAGAAGCAGAAACCGCAGCTGAACGGGCACCCACGGTTGGTCTCCAGGATGGCGGTGGTGTACTTGCCCTCCTCGAAGACACCCGAGGTGAAGGGTGAGGGCACCTCCATGAGGTCGCGCACCCGCTCGGCCGCCTCGGTGGTGACGAGCTCGCCGCCCCGCCAGAAACTGATCCCGGGGACCTCCGCGAAGTCCGGCGCGCCGCCGAGGATCTGGCGCAGGTACTGCGCCATCGTCTTCTCGCCCTCGCCGTTGCAGACGACGACGTTCTCCTGCTCCGGGGCGACGTACTCGTGGGCGTGCCGCATGACCTGCGGGCCGCCCAGGATGAACGCGGCGCCGGGCAGCCGCTCGTGCAGCGCGGCCAGCACCGCCCGCGCGAACCCGATGTTCCAGACGTAGCAGCTGATCGCGTACACGTCGCTGCGCCTGTCGAGGAGCTCGGCGATCACCTTCTCCCGGTCGGCGGAGACGGGGGCGGAGTAGATCTCGAACTCACATCGCGGTCCCACTTCCGGGTCGTGCTGCGCGTACGCCTGCATGTAACCGGAGGCGAGCGGGAGAATGGCCTCGAATGCCGACAGCTCGACGAATGTGACTTTGATGTTCATGACATCGTCCCTGCGTGGTCCGGATAATTACTGAAGCCGGTCGGGCGGAATCCGCTCATGCTTTCACAGGGCATCCGCGCGGACAACGCGCGCCATTTGCGGGAAGCCCTCCCGTGTTACGGTTCTGGAAACCCCGATAAGCACGGAGGAGAAACCGCATGGCGACTCCCGACTACCGGACCGGCCTCGGGACGCTCTCGCTCGACGACCGGATCGCGGAGCATCTCGGAAAGACCTTCCAGGACCCGTGGGAAATCCGCAGACTCTCCCATGATTTCCGTAGGAACGGCTATGTCAAACTACGGAATCTGGTCTCCGACGAGGTCAAGGAAATCGTCTCGCAGGAGGTGGACCGGCTGCTCGACCTGCACGCGCGCCGGATCGACATCACGCTCAAGGAGACCAGCGACTCACCGCGGAAGATGAGCACGGTCAGCCAGCAGTCGATCGCCAGGGACAGCACCCTGATCCCGGAGCTCTACGGCTCCACCGCGCTCAAGGGCTTCCTGGGCGGACTCGCCGACGAACCGGTCGTGGACTGCCCCTGGGACGAGGAGAAGTACGTCATCATCCGCCAGGAGAAGAAGGGCGACACCCACGGCTGGCACTGGGGCGACTTCAGCTTCACCCTCATCTGGATCATAGAGGCGCCGGACAGCGAGTACGGCGGCATGCTCCAGTGCGTTCCCCACACCAACTGGGTGAAGGACGACCCCCGGGTCCACGACCACCTCATCCGCTACCCGATCAGCACCTACGCCCACGAGAGCGGTGACATCTACTTCCTGCGCTCCGACACGACGCTGCACCGCACGGTCCCGCTCTCGGAGGACCGCACCCGGATCATCCTCAACACCTGCTGGGGCAGCGAGGCCGACGCCAGGAAGGAACAGTCCCACGAGACCATGGAGGCGATGTTCACCTGACGTCCGCCCGAGCGTCCGCCCGAACGCCAGGCTGACCCGCCCGGCTGAGCCCCTGCCCGGAGACGGCCCGGTCCCCGACCGAGCCGTCTCGTCGTGTCCCCCCGTCCTCCCCCGGGAAACCCGGGTGTCCTCCCCCGGGAAACCGCGGAGCCGGACGGGTCAGCCGCGCGACTCGGAAAGGAGCTCCTCGGGGATCACGTCGGGCACCCCCCGCAGGCCGAGCAGCGAGACCACCGCGAGCGCGGCGATCATCACGGCGGCGACGAGCGCGGTCACCACGATCGAGCCGACGAACGCCTCCCTGGCCGCCGCCGCGACGGCCGCCCCCAGCTCGCCCGGGAGCGCCGCCGCGGCCCGCAGGGCGGTGGGCAGCGACTCCCCGGCGGACGCGGCCGCCTCCGCCGGCAGCCCCGCGGGCAGCCGCAGGCCGTCCCGGTAGGACCCGGTGAGGACGCTGCCGAGGACCGCGATGCCCAGCGCGCCACCCAGCTCGAAGAAGGTCTCGGAGATCGCCGCCGCCGCGCCCGCCCGCTCCCGGGGCACGCTTGCGAGCACGGTGTCGTTGGTGACGGCGAACGTCATCCCCATGCCCGCGCCGCCGACGATCATCGGCGCGAGGAAGAACAGGTAGGAGGTGTCCAGGCCGATCTGGGTGTAGGCGGCGAAGGACGCGGCCGACATCGTCAGCCCCAGGGCGACCACCCGGGCCCGGCCCAGGCGGGAGATCAGGCCGGCCGCCAGGGCACCGCCGACCGTGGCCGACAGGCCGCCGGGAAGGCCCGCGAGGCCGGCCTGCAGGGGCGACCAGCCGAGGACGAGCTGGAAGTACCAGGCGAACAGCAGCGAGATCGCGGACATACCGAAGATGGCGATGAGGTTGGCACCGACCGACGCGGTGAAGGCCCGGCGGCGGAAAAGCCGGATGTCGATCAGCGGCTCGTCCAGCCGGATCTGCCGCCACGCGAACAGTGCCAGGCAGGCGAGACCGGCCGCCGCCGCGACGAGCATCCCGGTCTCGGCGAGACCGCGCGTGGCCGCCTCCTTTACAGCGTAGATCACAAGTATCACGCCGGCGACGGAGAGCACCACGCTCGCCGGGTCGAGCCGCCCGGAGGCGGGATTCCGCGACTCCGGCAGCACCGCGAGGCCGGCGAGCACGACGACCGCCATCACCGGCAGGTTGATCAGGAAGACCGAGCCCCACCAGAAGTGATCCAGCAGCAGCCCGCCGACGACCGGCCCCAGGGCGAAGCCCGCCGCGCCCATCCCGCTCCAGACGCCGACCGCCACGGTCCGCTCCTTCGGGTCGGTGAAGACGTTACGGACGATCGACAGGGTGGAGGGCATGATCGTGGCACCCGCGACGCCGAGCAGGGCACGCGCGGCGATGAGCAGCTCCGGGGTGGGCGCGTAGGCGGTCACCGCCGAGGCGGCGCCGAAGGCGGTGGCCCCGACCAGGAGCAGCTTCTTGCGGCCGATCCGGTCGCCGACGTTGCCCATCGTGATCAGCAGGCCGGCCAGCGCGAAACCGTACGCGTCACCGATCCAGAGGATCTGGGTCGCCGAGGGCCCCAGGTCGGCGACCAGCTGGGGAAGGGCTAGGTGCAGCACGGTGAGGTCGACTGAGAGCAGGACCGTGGCCAGGCAGGCGACGGCGAGCACCGCCCACCTGCGGCGGTCTCCTGCGGGAGGATGATCCTTCATGCGTGCCAGCGTGTCCACCGGCGCTGACGCCCCGCGCACCGGCCGCTGACGGCCCCGCCACCGGCGCTGACGAACCCCCACCCGCCGCCGGCCCGCCCCACCGCCGCCCGGACCGCGCCCGCCTGAGCCATTCGTGATCAGGCTCGCTTACCGCTCGGCCACCTCAGGATCCCCGCAGGTGGCGCCTGGCACCACCGCCCCGAGCTCCAGTTCGAGCAGCAAGCGGTGCGTCGGGTTCTCCAGCGCGATGCCGAACAGCTCCTGCGCGCGCCTGATCCGCTTGCGGACGGTGTTCTCGTGCAGCGTCAACTCCGCTCCGGCGGCTCGGACGTCTCCGAAATTCCGGAGATAGGACAGGAGTGTCGCCCGGTAGGCGGTGCCGCGCGTGGAATCGTGCGCGATGATGATGCGGCCGAAGCCCGTCCGCAGCATCGGATCGCTCCGTACGGCGTGGAACAGCCGTTGCTGGACTATCTCGGCGTGCAGGTCCCGCGCCGCGTAGCTGCCCGGCCGGGCGCCCGCGTCTCGCAGGTGGCTGACGGCGCGGTCGAGGTCGTCGCGCGCCTGGCGCAGCCCGTCGGGGTCCTCGACGGGCTCGCTGCGGACGATCAGCAGGTTCGTGTGCAGCAGCCGGGTCACCCGCTGATAAAAGTGAGCGGCCAGGGTGGAGACGGTGACCGATCCGCGTGGTGCGGCCTCGAGCAGCACGTACATCCGGTCCTTGACCATGCTGATGGTCGGCTCGTGGCCGAGGGAGCGGGCGTCGAGTTCGAGCAGGCCGACAGCGCGCAGCAGGCTCGCACGGTGATCGGGCCGGTGGTCGGCGTCTCCGGTCTCGGCGAGGCAGAGCAGGCTTCCCGGCAGGGGCAGTGCGCGGGCTCCTCGTCGGCTCCCAGGGCACGCTGGGATTCCTGGAAGAGATCACCTTCCGTACCGTCCCCAGTCCCAGGTGGGCGAGCACGGCCTTCCTCCACTTCGCCGACCTGGCCGCCGCCGCGGCGGTCGTGCCCGCCCTCATGGGGCTCGGCGCGCGGGCCGCGGAGCTGCTGGACAACCTCTCGCTCCGCGCCACCCGCCCGGTCGGCGGAGCCCCCGGCTGGATGCACGAGATCGGCGACGACGACGCCGGGCTGCTCGTCGAGTTCCGCTCCGGCGACCAGGCCGAGCTGGACCGCTTCGAGCACGAGGCCCGCGAGCTCCTCGACGGTGTCGTCCTGCACGGTGACTTCACCCGCGACCCCCGGATCGCGGGCGGCTTCTGGGCCGTGCGCAAGGGACTGCTCACCGCCCTGGGCGCGAACCGGCCGCCGGGCACGATCCTGCTCGGCGAGGACGTCTGCGTGCCGCCGGCGCGGGTCGCCGAGGCGGCGGTCGCGCTGCGCGACATCCTCGCCGCCCACCGATTCGACGCCTCGGTCGCCGGGCACGCCTCGGCGGGGAACCTGCACTTCAGCATGGTGTTCGACCCGGCCGACCCGGCCGACGTCGAACGGTACGCCCGATGCGTGGAGGAGATCGTCGCGCTGATCGTGGACCGCTTCGACGGCTCGCTGAAGGGCGAGCACGGCACCGGCCGCAACATGGCGCCCTTCCTCGAACGCGAGTGGGGAGCTCGGCTGACCGCGCTGATGCGCCGGGTCAAACGCGCCTTCGACCCCGGCGGCATTCTCGGCGCCGGCGTGCTGTTCACCGACGACCCCCGCGCCCACCTGCGCGACCTCAAGGCTCTCCCGGTCGTGAACCCCCTGCTCGACGGGTGCATCGAATGCGGCTTCTGCGAACCGGTGTGCCCGAGCCGCGACCTGACCACCACCCCGCGCCAGCGCATCGTCCTGCAACGCGAGATCGCCCGCCGCGGTGGTTCGGACGCCGGCTTGGCGAGCGAGTACGGCTACGCGGCCGTCGACACGTGCGCCGCCGACGGGTCCTGCGCCGTGGTGTGCCCGGTCGGCATCGACACCGGCCACGTGATGAAGGACCTCCGGCGGGCCCGGCACGGTGGCGCGGCCGGACGCGTCACGCTGACCCTCGCGCGGCACTGGGCCACGGTGGAGCGGCTGGCACGGGTCCTGCTGCGCCTGGCCCGGACGCTCGCCGACCTGGCCGGCGACCGGCCGGTGCGGGCGATGAGTCTCCTGGCCAGGAGAGTTCTCGGAGCGTCCCGGGTACCGGAGTGGCTGCCCGCGACCCCCGGCCCCGCTCCCGCCGTCGGCAGGCGAGAGCGCAGACCGGCGGGGACCGCGGCCGTCTACGTCCCGTCCTGTGTCAACCGGATCTTCGGCGCGCCACCCGGCGCCGCGGACTCCACCACGGTGACGGCCGCCCTGCCCGCCCTCGCCGACCGGGCAGGCATCGCGCTGTGGACGCCGCCCGACCTCGCCGGCGCCTGCTGCGGCACCGTCTGGCACAGCAAGGGCCATCGGGCCGCACACGCCCATGCCGCAGGCGACCTCGTGCGGCGCCTGTGGCGATGGTCCGACGGCGGAAGACTGCCCATCGTGGTGGACTCCAGCTCCTGCACGCTCGGCATCCTGCGGGAGGTGCCGTCCGCCCTGGACGACGGCGACCGCGCCCGGCATGCCGCGCTCACCGTGGTCGACGCGCTCACCTGGGCGCGTACCGACCTGCTGCCGAAACTCACGGTCACCCGCCGCCTGGCCCGCGCCGTCCTGCACCCGACCTGCGCGATGAGCCACCTCGGCAACACCGGCGACCTGCGCGCCGTCGCGGCAGCGCTCGCCGAGGAGGTGGTCGAACCCATCACCGCCACCTGCTGCGGTTTCGCCGGAGACCGCGGCTTCCTGCACCGCGAGCTGACCGAGAGCGCCACCCGCGCGGAGACCGCCGAAATCGCCGAGATCACGGCCGACGCCTACCTGAGCGGAAACCGCCCCTGCGAGATCGGCCTCCAGCACGCCGGCGGGCACCCCTACGAATCCGCCCCGGTGGCGCTGGAGCGCGCCACCAGACCCCCCGAAGTAAGGAACGGAGCCCAACGTGACGAGTGAACCACGCGCCATGACGCGCGACGACCGCAAGGTCCTCGCCGGCACCCTGGCCGGCACCACCATCGAGTGGTACGACTTCTTCATCTACGCCCAGGCCGCCGGCCTGGTGTTCGGCCCGCTCTTCCTGGCCCCGGTGAACGAGCAGGCCCCCGGCCTGGCCACGCTCATCTCGCTGGCCACGATCGGCATCAGCTTCCTGTTCCGGCCGCTCGGCGCGATCATCGCCGGCCGGTACGGCGACCGGCTGGGCCGCAAGCGCATGCTCGTGCTGACCCTGCTCCTCATGGGCGCGGCCACCACCCTCATCGGCCTGCTGCCCACCTACGGATCGATCGGCGTGGCCGCGCCCGTCGCCCTCATCCTCCTGCGCATCCTGCAGGGCTTCTCCGCGGGCGGCGAATGGGGCGGCGCCGCCCTGCTGTCGGTGGAGCACGCGCCACGCGAGCGCCGCGGATGGTGGGGCGCCTTCCCCCAGATCGGCGTGCCGATCGGCCTCATCCTGGCGACCGGCGTCCTGTGGATCATGAGCGCGGTGACCACGCCGGAGCAGTTCCAGGCGTGGGGCTGGCGGGTGCCGTTCCTGCTCTCCCTGACCCTGATCGTCATCGGCTACCTCGTACGGCGAGCCGTCGAGGAGAGCCCCGTGTTCGAGGAACTGCAGCGGCGCACCAAGACGTCCTCCGCGCCGCTACGCGACCTGTTCCGCCACAACAGCAAGAACGTGATGCTCACCGCGCTGATCTTCGTGGCCAACAACGCCGCCGGATACCTCCTCATCGCCTACTTCATCAGCTACGGCACCACCACACTGGGCCTGTCCAGGCGGTCCGTCCTGCTCGCCACAGTCGCCGGATCGGTGGGCTGGCTGGTCTTCACCCTGTACGGCGGGGTGCTATCCGACCGGGTCGGCCGGGTCCGCACCTTCCAGATCGGCTACGCGCTCGTGTTCGTCTGGATGATTCCGCTCTTCCTGCTGATGGAGACCCGCAACATCTGGCTCTTCACGGCGGCGATCGTCGTCCTGACCATCGGCCTGGGCCTGTCGTACGGGCCCATGTCGGCCATGTACGCCGAGATGTTCCCCGTCTCGGTGCGCTACTCCGGCGTCGCGATCGGCTACGCTCTGGGCGCCATCCTGGGCGGAGCCTTCGCACCCACGATCGCCCAGGCACTGGTGCAGAGCACGGGCTCCGCCCTGTCCGTCGGGGCCTACATCATGGTGCTCTGCGTGATCTCTCTGGCCGCCGTCACGGCGGTCAAGGAACCCAAGGGCGCCGATCTGGGGCTGACCCGGCAGCCGATCGCCTGACGATGCCCGGTTGGCCGCGGCTCCGGGTTTCCGGAGCCGCGCCTCCGGCCGAGATCCGCCCGCGCCCGCGGCAAGGCCCGGGAACGGCTGAACGCGGGTCTCACCCGCCGATCAGGGCGAACAGCTCGTCGTGGGACATGCGGGAACCGGCGAGCCACCGCTCCTCGTAGGCGGCGTCGCCCAGCCGGGCGCGGACGGCCTCGGTGACGCGCACCACGTCGGGGTCGGCGAGGGCCGGGCCGCGCAGGGCCGCGGACGCGCCCAGCAGGAGGGCGGCCTCCCCCGGGGCGCCCGTCAGCAGCGCCAGCTCCGCCAGGCCCTCCACCGCCGCGGACACCGCCGCGGCCGCCGCCGACAGATGCCGGGAGAGCTCGGACCCCAGCGCCTTGCCGTACCAGGAGCGCGCCTCGGCCACGTCGCCACCCGCCGCGGCGATCCTGCCCAGGGCGACGGTGATGTGCAGCCGTGTCGTCTCGGCGCTGTACCAGTCCTGCGGGCACAGCTCCAGGGCCCTGCGGGTGTGGGCGAGGGCCTCGTCCAGGTCCCCGCGGAACCTGGCGACCTCACCCAGACCGCAGTGAACCTTGGCCAGCATCTCCATGGCGCCGGCCCGCCGGGCGTACTCCCCCGCGCGGAGGTATTCGGTGCGCGCCGCCTCCAGGTCGCCGTCGCGGACGAGCCCCTGCGTCCTGCGGTAGATCAGCTCGGCGATGTCCTCCGCCGAGCCGATCTCCTCGGCCAGGCGGAGCGCCTCGCCGGCCAGCGCGCGCGAGGCCGCCCGGTCCTGCCTCCAGTCGGCGCAGTCGGCGAGCTCGGTCAGCGTGAGCACGACCCCCCAGCGCTCCCCCACCCTGCGGAACAGGGTCAGCGCCTCGTCGAAGGCACGCTCGGCGGCACCGGGGTCACGCCGGTACAGCAGGTAGTAGCCGTAGCCGAAGTAGGACAGGGCGCGCAACCAGGGATCCGCGATGGCGTCGCCCACCCTCTCCGTGATCGTCTCCTCGCCGGAGACGGGCGGACCGTTGAACATCGACCACAGCATGGCCAGGAACGGACGCCGGTACGGCCGGTCAATCGGCGGGACGAGCGGCGCGACGGTCGCCGGCAGGGCGAGCAGCTCCGGCGTCGGCGACCCGCCGGAGCAGGCGATGAGCACGCACAGGGCGTACTCCTCCGCCATGCCCTCCACCGGGACGGGCCCGATCACGCCGAGCAGGTCGGCGGCCAGGCCCGCGCCCTCCGAGCGGCGGCCCCGCACCCACCAGTACATGGCGAGCCCGGCCACCAGGCGCAGCCCCAGTCCGGCGCGGCCCGCGTCGACGACCCAGCGCAGCGCAGCGTGCAGGTCGTCGTGTTCCTCGTCCAGCCGCCGCAGCCACTCCAGCTGCTCGGCCCCGCGCAGGTGGGGGTCGGCCTCGGCCACCAGATCCGCGTAGTACGCGGCGTGCGCCTCGCGGCGCGCCTGCGTCTCCCCGAGCTCGGCCAGCCGCTCGGCGCAGTAGGCGCGGATGGTCTCCAGCATCCGGTAGCGCCCGTCCACCCGCTCGACGAGCGACTTGTCCACCAGGGAGCTCAGCAGGTCGACGACCTCGGCCTCCGGCAGCCCGCACACCCGCTCGGCCGCCTCCAGCGTCGCGCCACCGGCGAAGACGGTCAGGCGGGCCGCGAGAAGCCGTTCTCCGTCGTCGAGGAGGTCCCAGCTCCAGGCGACCACCGCGCGCAGCGTCTGGTGGCGCGGCAGCGCGGTGCGGCTGCCGCGCGAGAGCAGCCGGAACCGGTCGTCCAGCCGGGAGGCGACCTCCGCCACCGGCAGGGAGCGCAGGCGGGCGGCGGCCAGCTCCAGGGCGAGCGGCAGGCCGTCCAGCGCCCGGCAGATGCCCAGCACCTGCTCGACGTTGCCCTCGTCGACGCGGAAGCCGGGACGGACGGCGGCCGCCCGGTCGGCGAAGAGCCGTACCGCGGGACAGGCCGGCGCCTCCTCCGCGGTCGTGTCCGGCGGGGGGATCGGCAGCGGCCCGACCGGGTGGATCACCTCCCCGGTGATGCCGAGCGCCTCCCGGCCGGTGGCCAGGACGCGCAGGGACGGGCAGGCGGCGAGGAGCCGGTCGGCGAGCCCGGCGACCTCCAGGACCAGGTGCTCGCAGTTGTCCAGGACGAGCAGCAACGGGCGGTCGGCCAGCGCCGCGACCAGCCGGGCCTCCGGGCCGGGTCCCGGGCGGCCGGGCACGGAAGGCGGGAGCAGCCCGGCGTCGCGGACGCCCAGCGCGCCGAGGACGGCCTGCGCCACCTCCCCGCCGTCGGAGACGGGGGCCAGCTCGACGAAGCACACGTCGCCCCGCTCTCCGGCGGCGACCTCCCCGGCCAGCCGGGTCTTGCCCGCGCCGCCGGGGCCGACGAGGGTGACCAGCCTGGCCCGGCCGAGCAGCGCGCGGAGCCGCGACGTCTCCTCCTCCCGGCCGACGAAGCTGGTCAGCTGGGCGCGCAGGCCCGCCCGGAGGGGACCGGCGGCGGGGGCGCCCGGAGCGGCCCCCGGTGCGGGGGCATGGCCGGGGCCGGAGGTGAGGGCGGCCGGGGTGGCACCGAGGACGGGGTCGGCTCTGAGCACCGCCAGATGGACGGCGGCCAGCTCGGCCGAGGGGTCGACGCCGAGCTCCTCGCCGAGGACCCGCCTGGCCCGCTCGTAGACCTTCAGCGCCTCGGCCTGCCGCCCCGCGCCGTACAGCGCCCGCATGAGCTGGGCGTGCGGCCGCTCCCTGAGCGGGTGGGCGGCGGTCAGTTCCCGGAGCTCGGTGACGAGCTCTCGGTGCCGGCCCAGCTCCAGGTCGGCCTGGACACGGTCTTCCACGCAGTCGAGCCGGAGCTCCTCCAGCCTGGCCGAGGCCGCCCGGGCGAACGGGGCCTCGCCGACGTCGGCCAGCGCCGGCCCTTGCCACAGGCCGAGCGCCTCCCTCAGCGACTCGGCGGCCCGGCCGTGCTCGCCGGCCGCGAGGGCCCTCCGTCCCTCGGCGGCGAGCCGCGCGAAGCGGTGCGCGTCGACCGCCCCGGGGTCGGCCACGAGCCGGTAGCCCGCCGGGTGGAACTCGATCACGTCCTGGGCTCCGAGCATCCTGCGCAGCCGGGACACCTGGGACTGCAGGGCGTTGGCCGCGCCCGTGGGGGGCACGGTCCCGTAGAGGCCGTCGATCAGCCGTTCGACGGGCACGACCTTCCCGGCGTCGAGGAGGAGAAGCACCAGCAGGGCGCGCAGCCCCGGTCCGCCCGCGGTCACCACGCCGCCGCTGTCGAGCCGGATCCGCGTGGGGCCGAGGATGTCGAACCGCATGCGTCGATTATCGGGGACGCGCCTTCATGATCCGTTGGGATCGTGCGCGCCGGGGCCCGGCCCTCCCGGGGGAAGGCGGACCGGGGAAGGCGGACCGGGGACGCCGGGAAGGGCCGCCGGAGCCGGCCAGAGCGGGAAGGGCCGCCGGGGTCGGCCAGAGGCCGGCCGGCAGCCTCCTCGGCACCGGCAGGCCGAGGGCGTCGCCGGCCGCCGCGGGCCGCGGACGCCCTCACCGGCTCGGCGGGACGGGGGAGGCGCCGGCCGTCGACAGCACCGGCCAGACGGTAGCCCCCTGAGAGGGATCGACTGGTCGGGGGGTTTCTTCCGGTTTTCTTAGGCGAATCAGGCGGTTGCCAGGCATGTGCCGGAAGAAGCTTGGATCGGAGGGGTGAATGCGGATTCTGGTGGTGGATGATGATGCGGCGGTGCGGGACTCGCTGGCGCGCACACTGCGGTTCGAGGGGCATGAGGTGGAGATCGCCGGGGACGGGCAGGCGGCTCTGGACGCTGTCCGGGCGCGAGAACCTGACGCGATGATCCTCGATGTGAGCATGCCACGGCTGGACGGCCTGCAGACATGCCGGCAGCTGCGCGCCGACGGGGTGTTCGTGCCGGTACTGATGCTCACGGCCCGCGACAGCGTCGGCGACCGGGTGGCCGGGCTGGACGCCGGCGCCGACGACTACCTGGTCAAACCGTTCGCGCTGCAGGAGCTGCTGGCCCGGTTGCGGGCACTGCTGCGCCGCTCCCTGCTGGCGCCCCCGCCCGGATCGACGCCCGTCGAGGAGCCGGCCGCCGGTGAGAGGGTGCTCGCCTTCGCGGACCTGCGCCTCGACGGGCGCACCCGGGAGGTGTGGCGGGGCGACCGGCCGCTGCGGCTGACCCGTACGGAGTTCGCCATCCTGGAGGTCTTCCTGCGGCATCCGCGGCAGGTGCTGACGCGGACGGTGCTGTTCGAGCAGGTGTGGGGGTACGACTTCGGCGAGACCTCCAACAGCGTGCACGTCTACCTCGGCTATCTGCGCCGCAAGCTGGAGGCCGAGGGTGAGCCGCGGCTGCTGCACACCGTTCGTGGAGTGGGGTTCGTACTGCGTGAGGATCCGCTGTGAGCACCCCCGGCGCCCCGGCCGGGCACCGGGACCACCCCGCGGCCGGGCACCCGGACCGCCCCGCGGCGGGCCGGCGCTCCGCGCCGGTGCGATGGTGGCGGCGGCACACCCTGCGCGCCCGGCTGACGCTGCTGGTCACCGCTGCCGTGGCCGTCGGGATGGTCGCCGTCGGTGTGTTCTCCTGGGCGACCGTCCGCCACGATCTGCATCGCATGATCGCGATCCAGCTGGAGACCGGCGCGCGCACGATCGCCGCGCAACCGCAGCTGTGGCGCACGGCACCGGCACCGGCACCGCCGCCCGCCGTCCGTCCCGGCGGTGACCGGGACCGGGCGAACGGCGGCCGCCGCCGGCTGGAGGGCCTGGGGCCGCGCTGGCAGCTCCTGGACCGGACCGCGACGATCGTCAGCGAGGCCACCAGCCCGCTGCCGGTCACCGCCGGAGCCCGCCAGGTCGCCACCGGTCAGTCGAGGCGCCATCAGGAGCAGGTCGTCATCGACGGTGACCACTACGAGATGCTGAGCATCCCGGCGGCAGGCGGCGGTGCCGTGCAGATCGCCCTCGACGTCGAGAACACGACGCGCACCCTGACCCAGTTCGGCTTCCTGCTGATCCTCGGCTGCACCGTCGGCGTCGCCGGCGCGGCGCTGCTGGGGCGAGCCGTGGCCCGGGCGGGCCTGGCACCCGTCGGGCAGTTGACCGAGACGGTCGAACACCTGGCCGTCACCATGAACCTCAGCGAGGCGGTCCCGGTCAGCGGAGACGACGAGGTGGCCCGGCTGGCCCGGTCGGTGAACACGCTGCTGGCGGCCATCGACGAGTCCCGGCGGGCGCAACGCACCCTCGTCGAGGACGCCGGCCACGAGTTGCGCACCCCGCTGACCAGCATCCGCACCAACGTCGAATTGCTGCTCGCCGTCGAACGGCACCCCGAACTGGCCCACCGGCTGCCGCCGGAGGAACGCGCTAAGCTGCTGTGCGACCTGGAGGCACAGGTCAGCGAGCTGGCCACCCTGACCACCGAACTGGTCGAGCTGGCCCGGGAGGAGACCACCCGCGAGGCGCCGGAACCGGTGGATCTGGCCGACGTGGTGAACGCGGCGATCAGCCGGGTCCGGACACGCGCCCCGGGGCTGCGGTTCGCGACGGATCTGCAGCCGGTCTACGTGCGGGGCCGCCCCGGCGAGCTGGAGCGCATGGTGCTCAACGTGCTGGACAACGCCGCCAAGTGGAGCCCGCCGGGTGCCACCGTGCATACCGTCCTGTGTCCCGACGGGGCCACCGGCAGCAGGTTGACCATCACCGACGAAGGGCCCGGCATCGACCCCGCCGACCTGCCGCACGTCTTCGACCGGTTCTACCGCGCCCCGGCGGCCCGGGCGATGCCGGGTTCCGGGCTCGGGCTGGCCATCGTCGCGCAGACCGCGGCCCAGCACGGTGGCAGTGTCGTCGCCGGACCGCACCACCCTCACGGTACGCACGTCACTGTCCGCCTGCCCCGGCTGAGAGAGCCGGGGGCCGGTGACGCCACGGTGTCGGCCGCACCCGGCACCGCCTGATCACCGCTGTCCCGAGCCACTGTCCCGAGCCACTGTCCCGAGCCACGCCCCGGTTTTCTCATGGGCTTCTCAGCCGCCTGTGACGAGCTGTCTCCGTCACGGTGCCGATCCTGGGGAGGCAAGCCGGACGACGAGGGAGATCCGATGATGGGCCGCATTGACGGCATCGCGAAGCGGTGGCGATGAGAGGCACCGGGCTCCTGGCGCATCCGGCGCACCGGGAGGTCTCACCGGCGGCTGCGGCGGCCGATACGGGCGCCGCCCGGCGCACCGTTCCTGCTCACCGCGCCGCCCTGGCCTGAACACCCGTCCCGGTACCGCGCATCCGGGCCAGGACGCGCGGCGCCGTCTCTCATCGAATTCTTAACCGCAAACACCGCAGTCGCTTAACCACACGGCCGATTCTGATCAGTGGCGGTGGAAACGGAGGCATGCCTCCTCACCGGCCACACCCCCCGAACCTCCCCGACCACGACTCACCACCCGGGAAGCAACGATGAACGACGAGGCTCCGAAGCCGAAGACCCCCGACGACACCCCCACCGAGCCCGCCGAGCCCGCCGCGACCCCGACCACCGCGGCAGCCGAGCCCACCAAACCCACCGCGACCCCGACCACCGCGGCAGCCGAGCTTCCCTCGGAACGGTCCCGCCCGGTGGGGGCGCGCTGGTGGAGCCGGCGGGTACCGCTTCTGGCCACCGCCGCGACACTCCTGTTCGGGATCATCCTGGGGGCCGGGGTGGTCGCCGTCGGTGCCGCCGTCATCGGCGGCCGCCACCATGGCGATGACCGGGCGCGCAGCGCCCACGGCAGCCGCGGCGGCCACGACGATCGGGGCGGCGGCCGCGACGGTTACCACCGGGACGGTTACGACGGTTACCACCGGGGCGGTTACGACCACCGAGGTAACGGCTATGGCGAAGGCCGCCGCGACACCGACGGGTACCGCGGGCGGCCCCTCCCCGCGCCCTCGGCGACTGCGACTTCCGGCGCGGCCACCCCCGGGCAGGATTCCACCGCCACGCCGTCCCCCGCCACGCCGTCCCCCGCAGCGTCCTGACCGCACGGCCGGCAGGAGGGCCACCCGTCTCCACCCGCAGGTAGCCCTCCTCTTCCCCGGGCCGAGGCGGACGAGCGCGCCGGCCGGTCGGGGCGCGATCATGCCGTGGGAGCGACCACCCCTGTAACGCCAGACGATCCTTCGAACGACATATTGCTACATGTCAGGACTCTACGGAGATCTCATCCTGGCACTGGAACCGGCGAGGGCCGCGGGGGAAGGCCCCTGGCCGAGCTCGGCCCTCGACCGGCTGGCTGACGGACCCGGAGTGCCCATGAGCGACCACCCGAACGACACCGCCCGCGACCGCCGGACCCGCGGTTTGGAGATCATGAAGCGGGTCTACGGCCGGGACCAGGCCGGAGACGGGCCCGGCGACTTCTTCGGCATGACCGTCGAGCACCTGTTCGCCGAGGTGTGGTCCAGGGACACGCTCTCGATGCGCGACCGGCGCATGCTTCTGCTGGGCCTGCTCGTCGGCCAGGGCATGGACGACGCGGTCGGACTCCAGTTGGACGCCGCTCTGCGGACCGGCGACCTCACCCCCGACGAGTTGCGCGAGGTGGTCGTCTTCCTCACGCACTACGCCGGGTGGCCGCGGGGCGCCAAGCTCAACAGCCAGGTCGAGGATCTCATCGCCCGCGTCATGGAGCCGTAGCCGCGCCGCGGGGCGTCCGGCACGGGCCGCGACCGGGCACCCCGGTACCCGGGTCATCGAGGGCCGGCGCGTCACGGGCCGCAGCGCGACGGCGTCCTCGCGCCCGCGCCCGCCTCGGCCACGCGTGTCATCGGCCGACGGCGCCGCCCCCGGGACCCGGGCCCGAAGCGCGGCCCCGTCCCGGGAACACGGAGCAGCGGAAAAGAAAAGGGCGGGATATTCCCACCCTCGCGACATCCGCACGGAATTCATTGACCAAATCAGTACTCGACCATACCGGGAACTGGATATCACCCGGGCCGCAGCCGCTACCATGACCCCCGGCTACCTTCGACCTTCCAGAATCGCAGACCACACGGGGTGAAATGAAATACAGCGGCAACGGGCGGGCGCCGGGTTCCCATCGTGGAAATCGCTCACGCGCCCGAATCGTCACGGCGGCCGTTATCGGCGCATGCCTGGTGGCGTCACCTCAGGCATCGGCACACGCCGCGACCGAGAAGGTGAGGGCCGTCCGCCCGGATTCGCCCGCCGCCGGCGATACGGCGGCTCCGGGGCGCGGCTTTCCCCACGCCTCCGGAAAGCGGACCGTCCGGACCGGCGAGAAGTGCAAAAAGGGGTATTTCAAGGACGGAAAATGCCAGCGCGGGCCGCGGGGACCGCAAGGGCCGCGGGGACCGCAGGGCCCTCAAGGGCCGCAGGGGCCGGGCGCGAGCATCGACACGACGTTCCAGGGGAGCGTGGCGTTCCTGGGGGCCACCCGGAACGACGGAGCGACCTTGATCCGGGACCCCCGGACGATCCCCCGCTGGTTCGATCTCTCGTTGCTGCCGGGCTATCCCGGCGGGGCGGTCGGCGTCTCCCTGGCGAGCATAGGCAACGACGTGCATGTCACGATACGGAACGCCGACGGCAGGGTCGCCCACACGGTGTGCGCCGTGCAGCCCACCCCCGGGACGCCCGGGAATCCCGCGTGGCCGCGTAACTGCGTCCCCTTCACCGACCTGACGCCGCCGAACTGAGCCCCGCCGGGATCCGGCCGGGAAGGCGCCGGCGCCGCGCCCGGGATCATCGGGGCACGGCGCCGGCGGCTTCGGCGGCGTGCCGTCGGGTGGCTGCTCTCCCGCACGTTCCTTCGATCACGCCCGGCACACGGCCGGGCAGCCGGGCACGCGCTCGCGATGCCGGACCACACCCTCGGCCGGATGCCCGGCCGGGGCGGCGAAACCCACGGACGGAGACAAAAGCCGCCGAATCCGGGAAATACCCGGCAAGCCCCTGGACCCGGCACGGAATACACTTTCAGCGATACGCCTCGATATCACGCCGGAAATCCCCCGAAAAACACACCGGGCCACATCGCCATAACACTTGTTTACCTTCTCCGGGCCGCCCCGATGCACTATCTCCACACCCGCCGGGTATCCCCTCACCGCCGCCGTCAACCGCAATCCGACGGCAGTCAAATTTTTCGGGCAGAAATAAAAAGGGGAAACAAGTGTTTTATCGCGAGAGTGAGTGGATTTCAAGGACTCTGTTCCGCAGAAGCCTCGGGGCGCTGGCCGTCGCGGCGGCGGCAGCCGTTCTCACGGTTTCCCCGGGTCACGCATCGGCACATTCGACCGCCGGGGGACCTCCGGTCGAGAGCGGCGGCTCCCCCGCCCTTCATCTCAAGTCCAGCCCCCAGAAACCCGTTCTCAACGGCAGGGCCGGTCACTGCCGCAGGGGCTCCGCGTGCCGCCGGCCGTGCAAATGCCGGACGCACTGCGCCTGCAAGCCGAACGCCGGATGCCGGGACACCACCACGTCGACCGCCGCGCTTCCTTGCCGTCCCGTTCCGGTGGGGTCCGTCACGCCGGCCGTTCCCGTCAGGCCTGTCCGACCGGTCAGGCCCGCCGTCCCGGTGACCACCACCAAGACCACGACACCCGCAAACCCCGCCACGCCATGCGCATCCACCACCTCCACAACCGCCAACCCCATCCAACCGGCCAAACCCGCGACACCCATCAGGCCCGTCGCGCCGGTCAAGCCCGCCGTCCCGGCGACCACCACCAAGACCACGACACCCGCAAACCCCGCCGCACCATGCGCATCCACCA
>NZ_BAAAVI010000033.1:78737-88825 GCF_039534445.1 Streptosporangium fragile
ATCCAACCGGCCAAACCCGCGACACCCATCAGGCCCGTCGCGCCGGTCAAGCCCGCGGCACCGGCCAAACCCGTCCAGCCCGCCAAGCCTGCGGCACCGATCAGGCCCGTCGCGCCGGTCAAGCCCGCTGTGCCGGTCAAGCCCGTCGCGCCGGCCGTCCCCGTCAGACCGCCCGTGTTCGACGGGCCGATCCGGCCCGTCGCCCTGCCCTGTCTCGACGCCCCCGCCGTTCAGCCGGCGGGTCTTTTCGCCTCCATCGGGTACGCCCGCCCCATGAGCGCGGTGATCCTGGGCCCCGTGAGCCACTTCGGTCTCATGAGCTCGCAGAGCTGCGAATACTTCACCGGCTGCACGAGTCCCGTCAGTTCCATCACCCTGATGGACACTGTCAACCCGTTCATCGGATGAGGCTCGGGCCCCAGGTTCCGTGAACTGGGACCGCCGGCCTCCGTGCCCCGCGCGCCCCGTGCGGGGCACGGAGCCACGACCCCGGTGACCGCCACCACGGCGGACGGCCACATGACGACGGTGCCGCTTCCCGCAGGACCTTCTCGATCGTCCGGATCGAGAGCGGTCCCGGGAAACGGCACCGTCGGGCATGGTGGAGAACATCTGCGACGCGGTGTCCGCGGGCGGGTCTCCCGGGCCCGCGGACGGAACCGCCCGCCCGTTATGCCGGGCGGCCGCAGGTGCCGGACCCGGCGGTGCCGGGCGGGCGGCCGGGCCGGGCGAGCGGCCGGCCGCCGTCTCGCATCATGAGGTCAGAGCCTCTCGACGTTGGGCCCGCGGCAGCGGTTACGGGTGTCGAAGACGAAGGCGCTGGTCTCCTGGATGAGCTCGTAGTCGAAGACGTCGTGGTCGGTGAGGACCACGACCGCGTCCGCCGCGGCCAGTTCCTTCGCCGTCGGCTCGACGATCGCGATGCCCTCCGGCAGCATCAGGCCGTCCACGTGCGGGTCGGCGGCGCACACGTCCGCGCCCAGCTTGTACAGCGCCCTGACCACCTCGATCGCGGGCGACTCCCGGCAGTCGCCGGCGTTCTTCTTGTACGCGAGGCCGAGGGCGAGTACCCGGCTGCCCTTGACCGGCTTGCGCTGCCGGTTCAGCGCGAGGGTCAGCCGGTGCACGACGTGGTCCGGCATGTGGTCGTTGATGTCGTTGGCCAGCTCCACGAACTGGAAGTTGTGCCCCAGGCTGCGCTTGACCCGCCACGACAGGTAGGAGGGGTCGATGGGCAGGCAGTGCCCGCCGACCCCGGGCCCCGGGGTGAAGCGCATGTAGCCGAACGGCTTGGTGGAGGCGGCGTCGATGGCCTCCCAGACGTCGATCCCGAGCTGCTGCGCGAAGATCGAGAGCTCGTTCACCAGCGCGATGTTGACGTGCCTGAAGGTGTTCTCCAGGAGCTTGCACAGCTCGGCCACCTGCAGCGAGGAGACCGGGACGACCTCCTGCACGATCTGGCCGTAGAACGCGCGGACCCGCTCCAGGGACGCCTCGTCGATCCCGGAGACGACCTTCGGGGTGTTCTCCAGCCGCCAGCGCGCGTTGCCCGGGTCGATGCGCTCGGGGCTGTAGCCCAGGTGGAAGTCCTCACACGCCCGCAGCCCGGAGCCGTCCTCCAGCAGAGGCATCAGGTACTCCTCCGTGGTGCCGGGGTAGGTGGTGGACTCCAGGATCACCGTGGCGCCCCGGCGCAGCAGCGGGGCGACGGACTCGCCCGCGGAGCCGATGTGGCTCAGGTCCGGCACCCCCTCGCGCAGGGGCGTCGGCACGGTTATCACGCAGACGTCGAACCCCGCGGCGTCGGCGTAGTCGGCGCTCGCCAGGTAGCGGCCGGAGCGGTGGGCGACCGCCAGCATCTCGTCGCCGATGTCCTCGACGTAGGACTCGGCGGCGTTGAGCCGCTTGATCCGCCACTGGTCGACGTCGATCCCCACGACGTCGAAGCCCGCCGTGACCGCCCGCATCGCGAGAGGCAGGCCGACGTACCCCTGGCCTACCACGACCAGTTTCTCTCCCATATCAGGACCCCCGTCGCTTTCAGAGGAGAATACGAGCCGACTGTAAGAGCCCGGGGTCGGCGCATCGCAGTTCCGGCCGCTGTCCGGGCGTGTCGCATTCCACGCGGCCAAGAAAAGCACCGAAAATAACGCGAAGCGACCGCGGGCGGCAGCCCTCACCCCACAGAACACGCCAAATCACTAGAAATCAACAGATATCTCTTTTTATTGGCTTATGGGGGGCGACGAGGGAGGCTTGCGCGCGTACGCACGGGAGGGCCGTCCCGGGCGCCCGACCGGCAGGCAACCGCCCGGACAGCACGGACACCAATTTAATGCCGAAAAGTAAGTGATGATTGGAAGTATCGGCGAGTAAATTCTCTGCCACTCGCATATCAAGAGACCTCTTTCTTGATCGCGCATACACCCGCGCGCACCTCCCTTCGCGGCACAGTCGTCAACGGGTGACGTGACGCCGCCGAACGGCGTGACGATATTCCGGCGATCTCTCTCGCCGCCCATCTCCAACCGCCTCTCGTGATTGACATGGCAGGTCGCAGAGGCTCGCGAAGATCTCAGGGTTCATCCACGACGGAAACAACGGCGGCGGATCCTTCCGGACGCCTGGACAAGCACGAGAAAAGTAAGGAGTTGTGTCGCATGTACAGATCTGTTCGCGACGCGCTCGCCGGGACGGCCGGCACGGCCGCGCCCACGATCGGCGCCGGGCGGTCCCGGAGCCTTCCGCACTCCCGGCCGCGACGCGCCGGCCGCGCCTGGCTCAGGGCCGCCATGACCGCCGTCATGGCGATGAGCGTGGTCACCGGCACGGCGGGCGGAGCGAGCGCGGCCGACCCGGTGGACCTCGGCGACGCCGTGTCGTTCGCGGTGCTGGCCGGGACCTCGGTCACCAACGTGAACTCCACCGCGGTCACCGGCGACCTCGGGGTGAGCCCGGGGTCCACGGTGACCGGCTTCCCGCCCGGCGTGGTCACGGGAGGAAGCATCCACGCGGGCAACGCCACCGCGGCCGCGGCCAAGGCCGACGCGGTCGCCGCCTACGACGACGCCGCCGGGCGCACGCCCGACGCCACCGTGTCCCCCTCGCTGGGCGGCACGACCAAGGGGCCGGGCGTCTACGCCTCCACCACCGGCAGCTTCACGATCAGCGGGACCCTCAGCCTCGACGCGCAGGGCGACCCGGACGCCGTCTTCATCTTCCAGGCCTCCAGCCTGACCGTGGCGAACGTCGGCAACATCAGCCTCCTGCGCGGCGCCCAGGCCGACAACGTCTTCTGGCAGATCTCCGGATCCGCGACACTGGGCACGTACTGCACCTTCCGCGGCACCCTCCTCGCGGACGGCTCCGTCGCGGTGGGCTTCGGCGCCACCGTCAGCGGACGTGTCTTCGCGCTCGACGACACGGTCTCCATCCAGGGCACCAACAGCATCCCGGCCACCCGCCTCCACCTGCCGGACGACCCGCCGACCACCACGGCCCTGACCTCCTCGGTCACCTCCGCCTGGAGGGGCGACCCGGTCACCCTGACGGCCACGGTGCAGCCGGTCAGCGGCTCGCTCGTGCCCGCCGGCGAGGTCCTCTTCAAGGAGGGCTCCACCGTCCTGGGCTCGGCCTACCACGACGCCACGGGACCGGCCCGGATCACGCTCGACGACCTGGGCCCCGGGGCGCACCAGATCGTCGCCGTCTACCTGGGGGGCGACACCTTCGACCACGAGGCCGTGATCCATTTCGCGCCGAGCACGTCACCCCCCGTCACGGTGACCATATCCGACAGCCTGTGGGACAGGCAGGGCACGCCCGCCGTCGCGTCCCAGCCCGACAACCAGCCGGTCACCGTCGGCGTGCGGTTCAGGGCGACCGAGAGCGGGACCGTGAACGGGATCCGGTTCTACAAGGGGTCGCAGAACACCGGCACCCACACCGGGAGCCTGTGGACGGCCGGCGGGCAGCTCCTGGCCAACGCGGTCTTCACCGACGAGACCGCCACCGGCTGGCAGCAGGTCACCTTCCCGACACCGGTGGCGATCAGCGCCAACACCGTCTACGTGGCCTCGTACCACACCACGTCCGGCTACTACTCGACGACCCGCCCCTACTTCACCACGAACCGGACCAACGGCCCGCTCACCGCTCCCGGCAGCGGCAACGGCGTCTACGCGTACGGGGCGGCGAACGCCTTCCCGAACAGCAACTTCCAGGCGACGAACTACTGGGTCGACGTCGTGTTCACCCCGACGAACAGCCTGTGGAACGAGACGGCGGTGCCCGCCACCGTGACGCAGCCCGACAACCAGGCGATCACGGTCGGCGTCAAGTTCAGGCCGACCGTGAACGGGAAGGTGAGCGGGATCCGCTTCTACAAGGGGCCGCAGAACACCGGCACCCACACCGGGAGCCTGTGGGCGAGCAACGGCCAGCTCCTGGCCAGCGCCGTCTTCACCGGCGAGACCGCCACCGGCTGGCAGCAGGTCAACTTCCCGGCCCCCATCGACGTCACCGCCAACACCACCTACGTGGCCTCGTACCACACCACGTCCGGCTACTACTCGGTGACCCGCCCCTACTTCGACACGCAGTACACCAGCCCCGACGGCTCCCTCGTCGCCCTCGCCGACGGCGCCTCGGGCCCCAACGGCGTCTACCGGTACAACGCGAACAACATCTTCCCGTCGCTCGGCTTCCAGGCGACGAACTACTGGGTCGACCCGGTCTTCCACGAGTGATCCGGTGCCCCCGTGACCGGCGCCTCCGCGGAGGCGCCGGTCACGGGGGTTCTCACGCGCGCACCTGGATCCGGCTGTGGTCGCCCACCATCAGCTCGTGGGTGTTCGACACGCCGGTCGCGCGGCTGACCTCGACGTTGCGCCCGATCAGGGAGTGCGCGACGCGCGAGACGCCCTGGACGGAGGAGCCGTCCAGCACGATGGAGTACTCGATCTCGGCGCTGTCCACCAGGCAGCCGGAGCCGATCGAGGTGAAGGGGCCGACGTAGGAGGAGAGGATCTTGGTGTTCGCCCCGACCACGATCGGCCCGCGGAGGACGGAGTTCTCCACCACCGCGCCCGGCTCGACGACGACCCGCCCGGTGATCTCGCTCAGGTCGTCCACCGTCCCCCTGACGTCGGGCTCGACCCGTTCGAGGACGATGCGGTTGCACTCCAGCATGTCCTGGAGCCGTCCGGTGTCCTTCCAGTAGCCACTGACGAAGTGCGAGTGGACGCGGGAACCGTTCTCGATCATCCACGCGATGGCGTCGGTGATCTCCAGTTCGCCGCGCGCGGACGGGCTGATCGCCCGGACCGCCTCGTGGACGGCCGGGGAGAAGATGTAGACCCCGACGATCGCGAGGTCGCTGCGCGGGTGCTCCGGCTTCTCCTGTAGCCCGAGGATCTCGCCGCCCGGCCCGAGCTCGGCCACCCCGTAGAACTGCGGCTCGGCGACCCTGGTCAGCAGGATCTGCGCGTCGTAGTCGGCCCGCCCGAAGGCGTCCACCAGGTCGGTGATCCCGCCCACCAGGAAGTTGTCGCCCAGGTACATCACGAACGGTTCGTCGCCGAGGAACTCCCGGGCGATCAGCACGCAGTGGGCCAGGCCGAGCGGCGCCTCCTGGCGGATGTAGGTGACGTCGAGGCCGAACCGCGAGCCGTCGCCGACGGCCTCGCGGACCTCGTCGGCCGTGTCGCCGACGACCATGCCGACGCTGGTGATCCCCGCGTCACGGATCGCCTCCAGCCCGTAGAAGAGCACGGGCTTGTTGGCGACGGGAACCAGCTGTTTCGCCGAGGTGTGGGTCAGCGGACGCAGTCTCGTCCCCTTTCCCCCGGTCAGAACGAGTGCCTTCACGCTTTTTCTGATCCTTCCGCGAGGAACGCGTGGCCGCGACGGCCAGCCGTCGCCGAGTTTATGCGGGGCTCCGGCCGGAGATCGCCCGCCGCCCGGCCCGCTTGGCGAAGAGCGGGCGGCGCGTTTCCCTTATCGGGGGTTCCCCGGGTCGTTCCGGGGATTCCGGCGACCCTTTCAGGCGGCGCTCCGGTCGCGGAACGTCCACGCCCGGTTGATCGCGTAACTCAGCGGAGGGCTCGCGAGGATTATCAGCCCCTGTGCCACCATCACCGGAATTCCGGCGAATTCCACCAGAAGCGGGAGTCCGGCGAGCGAGGCGCCGAGGAAGCTCAGGCCGACCACGTAGAAGCGCAGGTAGCCGGTCACCCACGACTCCCCGGAGACGCGGAAGACCACCAGCCGGTACCACGGGTAGACGATCACCACGGTGATCAAATGGCAGACCACGACCGGGAAAAGATAGGGAACCGAATTCCCGGTGACCGCCAATCCCAGGCCAAGGAGGCAGTAATAGACGACGGCCGTCATGGCGCCCGCCATCAGGTATGTGATGCGCTGTCCGCCAAGGACCGAGATCAAAGCACGACGCCTGGAATATGAATCCCTGCCGCGCTTGACTCGGCTTTCCACTTCAACCATGTTACGGTCACTCCGAATCGTGATCACGAGGCGGGTGGAATGGGGGCATTCGCCCGCAGAAATGATCGGGGGATTTATGTCGGTGTCGGTGGTCGTTCCGTGTTACCGCTCCGCGCGCACCCTTCCGGCGCTGGTGGCCAGGCTGATGCCCGTGCTGCGCGAGGCGTCCGCCCGCCACGAGGTGATCCTCGTGGTCGACGGCAGCCCGGACGACACGTGGGAGACGGCCGCCGACCTCGCCCGGCGGTTCGACGCCGTGCGCGCGATCCGCCTGTCCCGCAACTACGGCCAGCACAACGCGCTGGCCGCCGGCATCAGGGAGGCGCGGTCGGAGGTGGTCGTCACGATGGACGACGACCTGCAGCACCCGCCGGAGCAGATCCCCCTGCTCCTGGCCGCCCTGGAGGGCGACCGCCTGGACCTGGTGTACGGGATCCCGCACGAGGAGGAGCACGGCTTCCTCCGCAGCCTCGCGTCCCGCTCGGTGAAGGCGGGCATGGCCGGCGCGCTGGGCATCCGCGGCGCCCGCGCGATCAGCGCCTTCCGCGCCTTCCGGACGCGGCTGCGCGACGGGTTCGAGGAGCTGTCGGGGCCGCACGTCTCGATCGACGTGGCCCTGTCGTGGGCCACCTCCCGGGTGGGGTCGGTCGGGGTGCACATGGACGAGCGCAGCAGCGGGCGGTCGAACTACACCCCGCGCCTGCTGGTCCGGCACACGGTGAACATGCTCGTCGGCTACAGCACGGCCCCGCTGCGCGCGGCCAGCTACCTCGGGTTCGCGGCCGGCGTGGTCGGGCTGCTGCTGGGCGCCGTGGTCCTGTGGCGCTTCGCCACGGGCGACACCACGGTGGCCGGGTTCACCACCGTGGCCTCGATGGTCGCGCTCTTCTCCTCGGCCCAGCTGATGTCCATCGGCATCCTCGGCGAGTACGTCGGCCGCATCCACGGCAACAACATGGGCCGGCCGGCCTACGTCGTGTGCGAGCGCACCGGGTCGCCGGGCGACGCCGCCTCCCGTGGCCACGGCGACCCTAGCGTTCCCGGTAGGGCGGGAGCGGGCCATGGCCGTGCTCGCGCAGGAGCGGGCTCCGCACCAGATGAACGGTGAGCAGCGCCTGCACCGGCTCGAACCCGTATCTGGCCCAGGCCCGCTGCACGCGCACGTTGTGCCCCTGCGTGGAGATGACGACCTCCGCCGCGCCGCGGGCCAGCGCGCGCTCCTCCACCGCCCTCAGCAGATGGGCGTAGAGACCGCGCCCCTGCAGTCCGGCGACCACTCCGGCGAGCAGGATCTCCGTGCGCGGGTCCTCGTCCTCGAGGGTGGCCAGCCCGGCCAGGCGGGACTCCTGCCCCGCCGCCCGGTGCTCCAGCACCAGGCAGGCGCCCTCGGCGGCCGAGCGCAGGGCCCATTCCTGGTAGCCCGCCAGCGCCGCCGCCGGGTCGAAGAGCGGGTTGGCCAGGTAGTGGTTGCCGTACGCGGAGAAGGTGGCGGCGACCAGTTCCCGCACCGCCGCGGGGGCGGCCGACCCGGTCACCGTCAGGCCGGGTGAGGGCTCGGGCGCGCGTCCCGCTCCGGCGCGCAGGCGCCAGTACACGAGCGAGTCGGCGAACACGGCGGTCCGGCCGGGCCCGGTCAGCCCGGCGAACCAGCCGACGTGCTCGGCCGGGTAGCGGAGCACGACGACGTCCGCGGCCGAGTCGAGGACCGCGGCGCGGACCTCGGCGAGCGGCACCGGCGATCCGGCCGGGACGGTGAGGCGCTCCACGGTCCTGCCGAACCTGGCGGACTCCAGCGGCGAGGCGACAGCCCGGACGGCCCGCGTCTCCATCACGTCGTTCCAGGACATCAGCTCACCTCGTAGGCCAGGACGGCCTCGATCACGCGCGCCACGCCGGCCTCGTCCAGGTCGGCGAAGAGCGGCAGCCGGACGAGACGGTCGGCGACCTCCTCGGTGACCGGGCAGCCGCCCGGCGCCACCCGCCCCAGCCGCACGCCCGCGGGCGCGGAGTGCAGCGGCTGGTAGTGGAAGGCCGCCTGCACGCCCCGGGCGGCGAGGTGGCGGATGAACGCCTGCCGGTTGCCCAGATCGGGCAGGAGCAGGTAGTACAGGTGGGCCGGGTGCTCGCAGCCGTCGGGGACCGTCGGCCGCGCGACGCCGTTGCGCGCGGCCCAGTCCGCCAGGCCCTCGTGGTAGGCGCGCCAGGCGGCGTGGCGCCGCAGCTGGATGGCGTCGAAGTCCTCCAGCTGGGAGGTCAGCTGCGCGGCGAGCACGTCGGACGGCAGGTAGCTGGAGCCGATGTCGACCCACCGGTACTTGTCCACCTGCCCCCGGAAGAACCGGCCCCGGTCGGTGCCCTTCTCCCGGATGATCTCGGCGCGGGCGCCGAGGTCGGCGTCGTTCAGCAGCAGCGCGCCGCCCTCCCCGCACTGCACGTTCTTCGTCTCGTGGAAGCTCTGCGCGGCCATCCGGCCGAACGACCCGAGCGGCCGTCCCCGGTAGGAGCCGCCCAGGCCGTGCGCGTTGTCCTCGACGAGCGCGAGGCCGTACCGGTCGCAGATCTCGGTGATCGCGTCCATCTCGCAGGCGACGCCCGCGTAGTGGACGACCACGACGGCCCGGGTGCGGTCGGTGACGGCGGCCTCCAGGAGCCGCTCGTCCAGGTTCAGGGTGTCGGGCCTGCAGTCGGCGAAGACGGGGACCGCGCCGCGCAGGGCGTAGGCGTTGGCCGTCGACATGAAGGTGAACGACGGCACGATGACCTCGTCGCCGGGCCGCAGGTCGAGCAGGATCCCCGACATCTCCAGCGCGTGGGTGCACGAGGTGGTCAGCAGCACGTGGCGGGCCCCGGTGATGTCCCGCAGCAGCCCGGCGGCCCGCGCGGTGAACGGGCCGTCCCCGCTGGTGGAGCCCTGGCGTACCGCCTGCGCGAGATAGTCCAGCTCGTTGCCGGAGACGTGCGTCCGGTTGAAGGGAATGGTCGTCAGATCGGTGACAGTCACCGCCGCAGTGAACAGCGAAAGGGACGGCGGGCGCGTACCGCGCCGCCGCCCCTTGGCGAACCATTGCGCAAACCTTACGACCCTTACGTCACGTCCGCCCCGTCGTGGAGCCGGTAGACGGCGTAGCCGCCGGCGCGGAACCGGAGCTCCGCGACGTCCGCGAGACGCGGGCTCACCTCACCACGGCGCTCGTCGGCGAAGAGCCAGCGCACGCCGTAGCGGTCCCGCAGCCGCCCGGCCGCCTCCGCCGAGGGCTCGTGGAACACCGCGTCGTTCGCCCGGAGCAGCTCGGCGTCCCAGAACGGCAGCCGCTCGGTGAGCAGTCCCGGGCGCCATCGGCTCATGTTCGCCGCGGTGTACGTCCAGCCCTCGACCAGCACGCGCCGCTCGGACAGCGCGGTCACCCAGAGATGGCGGCTGTCGCACGGGTCCTCCCGGCCCCAGCGGCAGTGCGCGTTCGTGGCGACCAGGTCGTCCGGGTCCGAGTGGGCGCGCAGCCAGCGACCGGCGGCCAGGGCCCCGTCCGGGATCGCCGGCGCGGGTGCCGCCGCGGGTGCCGCCGCGCCGGCTCCGGCCCGCG
>NZ_BAAAVI010000034.1:0-67628 GCF_039534445.1 Streptosporangium fragile
GTCAGTAAAGGGATAGCCAGAAACATACAGCGCCGATCTTGAACACCGGAAGCCGCTCTGATCGGAAATAAACCCGCCCGCGGCTCCGTGATGCTTTCGTTACATAAGAGCGGGTTTGAAACCGATGTGAGATCTGACGGTTATGAGCCGCGTTTCCGCAGATAGATCAAATCTTGTGGCGAGTGTGGCGGATGTGTCGTGATTGCATGGATGCAATCCGTGGCGATCCCTATGTGACGCAGATCACATCGATTCGATGGCACCGATCCGGCGGCGGACACGTCTAACGCCCCCGATTCGGGGCGGGAAGGGCCCGGATCCCCGACGGGGCCGGGCTTCCCGGCCCCGGAAACGGGTGCGGGACCCGGCGCCTGCCGGGTCCCGCGGGTGAGGAAGGGGTGGGAAGACCCCTCTCTCGGGGTCGTGTGGGCTACCTGTACAGCTCGCCGCGCGGGCCGACGATCCTGCCGGACCACACGTTGGCCGCCTTGCGGTAGATGTCGGCGGTCTCGCCGTCGAAATACGGCGAGGTGATCAGGTCGTAGCGGCCGTTCTGGTCCTGGTCGCCGAACAGGCTGGTGACGCCGTTGACGTAACCCAGGCGCCGGCCGCTGCTGTACTGGGTCAGCCACGGGCCGCCGTCGGCGCCCGGGGTGAAGGCGCCCTTGAGGCCGACGTGCTCCTCGACCTTCTCGGCGGAGGAGACGTACTCCTTGCCGGACGGCTTGCCGTACAGGTACTTCGGCGTCACACCGCTGTAGGGGCGGTCGCCGTCCGGGTGCGGGGCGGCGGGGTAGCCGAAGACGTAGACGGGCTTGCCCGTCGGCTGGTTCCAGGTGAAGCCCTGGCCGCCGACGTTGTCGCCCAGACGGCCGACGTCCTTGGACAGGACGATGTAGTAGTGCGAGCCGCGGGACCACTTGGGCCCGGTGAAGCGCCCGTACTCGGCCTTGGTGACCTGCTTGACGCCGTCGAAGGCGACGCCGTTGTAGACGGTGACGAAGGCGTAGTCCTTGTCGTAGTCCTCGTAGTTGGCGAAGTCGTAGTGCGTCCACGCCGACTTGCCGACGTAGATGCCCCACGGGGCCTTGCCCTGGTAGTAACCGGGCACGAAGACCCACTTGTCCAGGGTGTCGCTGTTGCTGGCCGGGTCGTAGACGCAGTGCCCGGCCGTGGCGACCAGGTTGCGGTACTTGCTCTGGACCGCGGTGGCCGAACACCAGCGGTACTCGCCGTTGACGACGAAGAACACCTTGCCGATGGTCTTGGGCAGGTTGACGTTCTTGACGCGGCCCGCCGGGGCCTTGCCCGAGCCGGTCGGCCCGACGCTGCCGGGGCTGCCGTCGGGGGAATGGCCTCCGCCGACCTTCATCCTGGGGCCGCCGGGGTCGGGGTTGTAGACCGTCGCCTTCTTGAGGGCGGCGAAGTTGGAGGCGGCCCAGAAGTCGACGACCGACACGGCCGAGGCGTTGTTCGTGGCCATCGGGTCGGTCGCCCAGTCGGGCGCGGCCTGGGCGGTGCCGGCCAGGCAGGTGGCCAGCAGGCCGGTGGCGAGTGCGGCGCCACCGAGGGGAAGAAGGGGGTACTTCAAAAGACAGGCTCCTTGCGCTGCAACGTCCCTCGGGGGACCGGGGACTGCGGGACGACAAGGTACGAACCTATGCACGGAGCCCAGAGGCAAATAACTCTCTAAGACTCCCTTAAGGTTCTTTTAAGGTGCTCTTAGCCTCAGGGTGCCTGCTGTCCGGCGGCCCAGCGGTAGACGGCGTAGGTCGACGCGATGAAGTACGGCGAGGAGATTCTGTCGTATTTGCGGTCGGTGTCGGTGTCCCAGCCGAAGCTGTTGACGCCGTTGAGGTAGCCGACGGCGCGTTTGGTGTCGTAGCCGATCAGCCAGGGGCCGCCGCTCGCCCCACTGGTGAACGTGCAGTTCAGCGCGGTGCCGTACTCGACCAGCCGGGCGGGGGCCTTCACCTTGATGGTGAGCCCCCGGCACGACTTGAGCTGCTGGCCGTCGTAGGGCCTGCTGCCGTCGGGGTGCGGGGCGGCGGGGTAGCCGAAGGCGAGGGTGAACAGGCCGGTGCCGCGCCTGGTCGTCAGACCCTGGCCGCCGACGTTGTCCTCCAGGCTGCCGACGTTCTCCATCTCGTAGGTACCGGCCGTCTTGCCGGCCTTCCACCGGAATCCGTCGTGCACCGTGACGAAAGCGTAGTCGTAGTCGTAGTCGCCCTTCCCGACGAAGTCCTCGTGCAGGTTGAGCGAGTGGCCGACGTAGATGCCGTACGGGGTCTCGCCCTGGTCGTAGCCGGGGATGAAGATCCAGTACTCGGCCGCCTTGCCCTGCTTGGCGTCGTAGGCGCAGTGCGCGGCCGTGGCGACCAGGTTGTGGTTGGCGGACGCCACCGAGGAGGCGGAGCACCAGTAGTCCTTGTTGTCGAACCGGAAGAACACCTTGCCGACGGTGATCGGGGAGGCGCCGGAGGCCGCGGCCCGCTTCTTCGGCAGGCTGGGCGCGACGACCTGCGGGGAGGACGTGGAGGTGCCGGTGCCGTTCTTCGCGCCGGTGGCGGTGTCCGTCTTGGTGCCCGTCTCGGTGCTCCCCGAGGACGCCGTCGTGGTGGCACTGGCGGCGGTGCTCGTCTCGGCGCCCCCGGCGGACGCCGCGGCGGCGGTCGCGCTTCCGGTGGCACTGGTCGGGGTCGGGGACGCCGAGGAGGTGCTTCCCTTCAGCTCGGGCGTCGCCGGGACGTTGTTCACGGCCTGCTTGAGCCGGGCCGGGCTCCAGTACTCCGCGATCCGCTTCATGTCGGCGTTGCTCTTGGTCAGCGTGATCGAGGTGATGCCGTTGGGCACCCCGTCCAGGGAAATGGCCGCGGCGCTCCCGGCGAACGTCGACATCGCGGTCACACAGGCGGCGAGCAGCGCGCCGAGCGTGGCCGAGAGCCGCCGTACGCGGGGAAACATGGGGGATTCCTTCCGGGTCAGAGGGCAGATGGGGGACGTAAGGGGTGATTTTTCCAGATCAACTCGGTTTTCGGCAGCTCAGTGGACCGATCCGCTCTTACACCGTTGCCTGGCCAGTGTGCCGGAGGGTGTATAAGCACCCCGTCAAGCCGGGGAAGGGCCCGGGTGCGGTCCGGGCCCTTCCCGGCGCGTGACGCCTGAGGACTAGCGCGGGAGCTGCCCGGTCCACAGGTTGGCGGCGTGCTTGTAGATGGCGTACGTCTCACCGTTGAAGTACGGGGTGGTGACGCGGTCGTAGCGGCCGTTCTTGTCGCTGTCGACCGTCAGGCTGACGACGCCGTTGAGGTAGCCGGTCCGCTTGCTGTTCTTGTACTGCAGCAGGAAGGGGCCGCCGCTGGCGCCCGGCGTGAAGGCGCACTTGATCGCCTGGTGCTCCTCGGCCTTGTAGGCCGGGACGACGGGGGCGGCGCCGGTCGTGCCGTAACACCACTTCTGGGTGTGCCCCGAGTATGGCTTGTTCCCGTCCAGGTGGGCGGAGGTCGGGTAGCCGAAGGTGAAGACCTTCTTGCCCAGCTTCTGGTTCCAGCTGAAGCCCTGGCCGCCGACGTTGTCGCCGAGGCGCCCGGCGTCGGACATGACGATCACGAAGAACCGCGTGTAGAAGTAGAGCTCCTTCACGCTGGTCTTGACCCACTTCTTGACGAAGTACTGGGTCTTGTACCAGGCGATCTCGTTGCCGTTGACGTCCTTGGTGGCTTCGAGCTTGCCGAGGAACCTGCCCTCGGCCTTCTCCTTGACCAGCTCGCGGTACTGCTCCTGGCTGATGGCCACCTTGCCCTTGTCGTCGCTGAAGCGCTCGAACTTGGCGTGGTTGTCCAGGCCGGTGGGGGCGGCCTTGTAGGCGCTCTCGACGACCTCGACAGCGGTCAGCTTGACGCCGTTCCGGCCGTCCTTGACGTACTCCTCAAGGTACTTCTGGGCGTCCGCGGGCTTGCCGACGGTCTCGACCTTGGGGTCGGCCAGTTTCTTCCAGTACGGACCGGCCTCACCGTACTTCTCGATCCCCGCCTCGTACTCGGCCTTGGAGATCTCCTTGTCCTCGGTGTACTTGAAGCCCTTGGTGGCGGCGTACTGAGGTGCCGTCACCTCCTTGACACCGGTCTGCTTGATGCCGTTGTAGACGTTGACGAAGGCGTAGTCGTAGTCGTAGTCCTCGTAGACCGTGAAGTCGTCGTGGGTGTTGACCTTGGCGCCGACGTAGATGCCCCAGGGGGCCTTGCCCTGGTAGTAGCCCGGGATGAACACGAAGTTGCTGAACGGCTTGTTCGTGTCGGTGTCGTAGACGCAGTGCCCGGCGGTCGCGACCAGGTTGCGGAACTTCGACTGGACCGAGCTGCCGGAGCACCAGCGCTCCTGGCCCTTGTTGTCCACGAAGAAGACCTTGCCGACGGTGATCGGCAGGTTCACGTTCCTCGAACGGCCGGCGCTCTTGCCCTCCTCGCCGGTGGGGGCGACGACGCCGGGCTTGCCGTCCGCGGCGGCGCGGGCGGCGCCGGTCTTGCTCAGCTTGGCGGAGACGGTGGAGTCGCTGAGGTAGGTCTTCGCGGACTTCAGCTTCGAGGCGGTCCAGTAGCCCGCGATGGCCTTCGCGTTGCCGGACGAGGTCAGCGTCGTCGACTTGACGTCGGGGTCGGCGGCGCTGACGGCCTGGGCGGTACCGGGAAGGGAAGCGCCGATCATGCCGGTGACCGCGAGGGCACCGCCGAGGGGGAGGATCAGGCGCTTGACTCGGGAGTTCAATGTAGCTCCTTCTTTGTCATGGATCACTGGGGACGCGATCCACGCATGCGTAAAGAGACAAGAGGTGACCGTACTCAGCAAAGACTGGTTAAAGGGCCATAAATCGGACACATGGCGGTACCGTTATGATTTTGTTACCCAACTGGTGGAACCGGATCTCTTCCGGTCGCGTCTGATCTACCTTTCTGTGCCGTGTCGCTGTGAGTCGGCCCCGCTATGCCTATGAGCTGCGAAAACGCCGGAGTGGATCGTTGCCTGAGCGGGACGCTCGCGGGAGGCTGAGCGGACATCCGGCGTCACACGTCATCGGGGGATCTCATGCGACGTCTTCTCTGCCTGGCTGCCGCCGGGCTCTTCGTGCTCTCCGGTACGGCCGCCGCGGCCACACCGCCGCCGTCCCGCGAGTCCGGCCCGCCGCCCACGGAGCCGGTCGTGCCCCGCCCGGGAGGATCCATCGAGCTTCTCGGACCGTTCCAGCAGACCCCGGGCAAGGCATCGCGCGGGACGAAGACGCTGGTCCTGAGCATCGCGCGGGGGGAGCGGGCACTGCCCGCGAGCCGTTTCGCCCTGCTGGCGTGTGATTCGCCGAACGACACCACTTCCAGCCTGGCCAAGGCGTGCGAGGCGTTGGAGGGGGCGGGAGGCGACCCGGCGGGGCTGAAGCCGCTGCAGGGGATGGCCTGCACGCTGCAGTACGAGCCGGTCACCGTGACCGCGACCGGTATCTGGAACCGCCGGTTCGTCCGCTTCGAGCGGACCTTCGGCAACCCCTGCGAACTGCGCGTCGCGACCGGTCCGGTCTTCGGCCTCTGGAACGGCTGGAGCCCGCAGCACCCCTCGATCCCCTAAAGGGATCCGCGTGGAGGGGCCCGGTCCGTGAGGACCGGGCCCCTCGCCGTCCCGGCTGACCGAATGGCCCGCGGTCAGCCGGTCACGTCACTTACTTCGTCCAGCGGTTGGCCGCCGTCTTGTACACCTTGTAGGTGTCGGTGTTGAAGTACGGCGAGGAGATCCGGTCGTACCGGTCGTTCTTGTCGGTGTCCCAGGTGATGCTGTTGACGCCGATCAGGTAGCCGGTCCGGCTGGAGTTCTTGTACTTGTAGAGCCAGGGGCCACCGCTCGCGCCCGCGGTGAGGGCGCACTTGAAGCCGACGTGCTCCTGGACGTTGTACTTCGGCGCGGCCGGCATGGCGGTGGTCGTGCCGTAGCACCACTTCATCGTGCGCCCGGTGTAGGGCTTGTCGCCGTCGGGGTGCAGCCCGGCCGGGTAGCCGAAGGAGAAGACCTTCTTCTTCAGCGGCTGGTTCCAGGCGAAGCCCTGGCCACCGACGTTGTCGCCGAGCCGGCCGACGTTCTTGATGACCGGCTGCCACTTGCCGTCCTTGTCCTTCACCCAGTTCACCTTGAACCCGGAGTGGACGTTGACGAAGGCGTAGTCGTAGTCGTAGTCCTCCTTCACGACGAAGTCGTCGTGCGCGTTGAACCACTTGGCCGCGTAGATGCCGTAGGGGTTCTTGCCGTCCCACGCCTGGTCGCCGTCCCAGTAGGACGGAATGAAGATCCAGTTGTCGTAGAACTGGTTGGTCTTCACGTCGTAGACGCAGTGCGCGGAGGTGGCGACCACGTTGCGGTACTTGCCCTGGACGGAGCTGCCGGAGCAGTACTTCCAGCTCTTCGGGTCCGCCGGGTTCGCCCCGGGCAGGGTGAAGAAGACGCGGCCGACGGTGTTGGGCAGGTTGACGTGCTTGCTCTTGGCGGGCTTGGTGCCCTCCTCGCCGATCGGCGGGACCGACCCGCCGGGGCCGTCGGGGCCCGCGGCGCCGGACGGCTTGCCGCCCTTGACGCTCAGGTCGAGGTCGCCGGTCGCGTCGGTGGCCTTGCGCATGCGCTCCGGGGACCAGAAGGAGGTGGCCTCCGTGGCCGTCTCCGAGGCCTGGGAGCTGATCACGTCCTTGGGGGCCGTGACGGCTCCTGCCTGGGTGGTGGTGGCGCCCATCGCTCCAGCGATCATGAGAACGCCGGTGAGGGGGATCGCGAGGCGCCGTGCTCGGGAATTCATGGAGCTCCTTTCGTTCTCAGCGCGGAGATCGGGACTTCTCCGCGCCGGGAAAACGATCGGAACGTTACAGAATGGATCAGGCGCCCGGCGAGGAATTGACGACAAAAAGTCTGGGACGGTTCCGTGTGATGCCGAATCGCTATTGGAATAGCAATTCGTTATGGTTTAACGAAAAGGCATTTCCGCAGCTCATCGCAGCTCCGGGGTGATCCCTCGGCTCTCTCGGGTATCAGTGGTCACGGCAATGCGGAACGGTTTCTCGAATAACTCCGGAAACTCCGGGCTATTAAACCGAATGATGTTCTGGTTGGATGTCCGCATGAGTGGAGATCCTCGCACCCCGTGCCTCGTCGGTGTCGCCCAGCACACCGTCCGCACCCAGCCGGGACCGGAGCCGCTGGACCTGTGGGAGCTCGTCGCCCGCGAGGCCGCGGCCGACGCCGGGGCGCCCGGCCTGCCGGCGGCCCTGGACTCGATCCAGATCGTCTACACCGAGTCCTGGCAGTACGACGACCCGGTGGCCAGGCTCGCCGAGAGGCTCGGCGCCGTGCCGCGGCACCGGGCCTACTCCCGGGTGAGCGGTACGGCCCCCCAGCTCCTTCTCGGCGAGGCGGCCGCCAGGATCGCCGCCGGCGAGATGGACGCCGCCCTGGTCGTGGGGGCGGAGGCGCTGGCCACGCGCAGGGCCCTGCGCAAAGCCGGGGAACGGGTGAAATGGAGTCATCCGGCCGACCCCAAGCCGCCCTACGGCTGGGAACGGCCCCCGCACCCGGCCGAACTGGCCCACGAGCTGTTCCTGCCCGCCCACACCTACGCGATCATGGAGACCGCCCGGCGGGCGGCGGCCCACGAGTCCCCGGACGAGGAACGGGAGGGGAGGGGCCGGATGATGGCCCCGATGACCCTCGTCGCCGCGGCCAACCCGCACGCCTGGCATCGGCGGGCCCACACGCCGCAGGAACTCGTCACCCCGTCGGCGGAGAACCGGTTCGTGGGCTGGCCCTACACCAAGCGGACCGTCGCGGTCATGGAGGTGGACCAGGCCGCCGCCGCGATCCTCGTCGCCGACGGGTTCGCCGACCGGCTCGGCATCCCCCGGGAGCACCGCGTCTACCTGCGGGGATGGGCCTACGCCGAGGACACCTGGGAGGTGGCCGCCCGCCCGGAGGCGGGAGCCTCGCCCGCCATGGCGGCCGCGGCCCGGCACGCCTTCGCGCGGGCCGGGGTCGGCCTCGACGACCTGGGCGCGCTGGACGTCTACAGTTGCTTCGCGATCGCGCTCCGCGCCGCCTGCGCGGCCACCGGCCTCGACCCGCTCGACCCGCGCGGGCTGACGGTCACCGGCGGGCTCCCCTACGCGGGCGGCCCGGCCAGCGACTACGTCCTGCACTCCACCGCGGCGATGGCCGCCCGCCTGCGCGAGCAGCGCGGCCACGGGCTGGTCACCGGGGTCGGCATGCACCTGACCAAGCACACCTACGCGGTCTGGTCGACCGAGCCGGGGGGTGCGCTCGGTGACGCCGTCCCGGTCCACACCGCCGAGCCGGTGCCGATCGCGGAGACCTACGAGGGCCCCGCGACCGTCGCCGGATACACCGTCGCGCACGGCCGGGACGGCGCCGCCGAACGCGGCGTCCTGATCGCCGACCTGCCGGGCGGTGGCCGGGCCCACGCCCACGTCCGCCACCCCGACCTGATCGCCGAGGCCGAGTCGCGTGAACTCGTCGGCACCGAGGTCCGCCTGGTCCCCGACGGTCCGGTGAACGTCGCCACGTGGTGAACACCGCGGCCGGACATCGACTCCGATTCGTGATGCGACTGACACGGGCCCCGAGACCGCCGGAAACCGAAGATTGACCTGAGAACCGTATTTCTCGCGCGAGGCGGCGTGGAACATGGTCGCTGGCCGGTACGACATCATCGAGGAAGGGCCCCCGCGGGGCCCCCGGCGCTGGGCCGGCATCGCGGTGCTGGCCGCGATACTGGCGGTGCCGGTGGTCGTCCTGCTGGCGAGCCGGGAGCCCGGCGCGGTTCCCCGGCTCCCCGTGCCCGTGCCGGCCCCGTCACGGGCCGACGTCCAGGAGACCCCCAACGTCCTGTATCCCGAGCCGCGCCGCGACGGCGGCAGGGAGATCCTGGACGTGGTCTTCCCCGACGGCTCGCGCGCCCGGATCGACTACCCGGCCGACCTGGGCCTGGCCCGGCTCGGCGTACGCCCCGCGCTGGGCGGGTGGCTCGACGGCCACCCCGGTCCGCACCGGCAGCTGACCGTGCCGTCGGGCGGGCCGGCCGGGGTGGCCCAGGGCAGGCCGATGATCCGGAAAATGACCGAGCGGGTCACGCTCTGGCACCCCATGAGCCCCGCCGAGGGGGAGGTGCTGCTGTTCGCCTTCGACCCCTGGTACGTGGCACTGCGCGACCTGAAGACCGGCATGGCCTTCGAGCAGCGGATGCTCTGGGCCCGCAACCTGCGCGGCAGGGTGACCCGGTCCGGATACCTCGTGCTCACCGCCAGGCCACCGTTGCGTCTGGCCCGCGCCGGGGAGTTCCGCGGCGGCGAGCCGGTGGGGCCGCAGCTCTGGTTCGGCGGAGCCAGGGAGACGCTGCTGGTGCTGGCGCCGGTGCCGGGCTGCGACGTGACCGCGATCGAGCTGCCCGTCATCCGGGAGCGGCGCCGTTTCTCCGGTGAGGCGTGCCGGGACGGCGTGTACGTGGCGGCCTCGGGGGAGCAGGACAAGGTCGAGCGGGTGATCGCCGGTGTGGGCGTCAGGCGCCTGCCGTAGGCGGTCGGCCCGAGCCGGAGGGCCGGGGCGGGAAGCGGGGGCGTAGGGTGCGGCCATGTTTGCCGTAACCGCCACGCGGATCGATCCCGACAACCCGCTCACCGGACTCACGCTCGGCGAGCGCCCGGAACCCGAGGTTCCCGACGGCTGGACCACCGTCACGGTGCGGGCGGTCTCGCTCAACCACCACGACCTGTTCACGCTCAAGGGCGTGGGCATCCGCCAGGAGCAGCTGCCGGTGGTGCTCGGCACCGACGCGGCCGGGCTCGACGAGGACGGTAACGAGGTCATCGTGCACTCGGTGATCGGCAGCGGTCCCGACGAGACCCTCGACCCGAAGCGGTCCCTGCTGTCGGAGAAGTACGACGGCACTTTCGCCGAGCGGGTGGCCGTGCCCCGGCGCAACCTCGTGCCCAAGCCCGCCGCGCTCAGCTTCGAGGAGGCGGCCTGCCTGCCGACCGCCTGGCTGACCGCCTTCCGCATGCTCTTCGACAAGGCCGGGCTGGAGCCCGGCTCGACCGTGCTGGTCCAGGGCGCCGGCGGTGGCGTGGCCACCGCGCTGATCACGCTGGGCAGGGCGGCCGGTTACCGGATCTGGGCGACCAGCCGGTCGGAGGAGAAGCGGGCGCGCGCCCTGGAGTTGGGGGCCGACCAGGTCTTCGAGACCGGTGCCCGGCTGCCCGAACGGGTGGACGCGGTGATGGAGACCGTCGGCCAGGCGACCTGGGACCACTCGCTGAAGTCCCTGCGTCCGGGCGGGAAGATCGTGATCTCCGGCGCGACCAGCGGGGCCGTCCCCCCGGCCGACCTGAACCGTGTCTTCTTCCTGCAGCTCTCGGTGATCGGCTCGACCATGGGCACCCGCGACCAGCTCGGCAGGCTCGCCCGGTTCCTCGAGCAGACGGGGGTCCGCCCGCTGATCGACCGGACGCTTCCGCTGATCGAGGCCCCGGAGGGGTTCGCGGCCATGCACGGGGGCGACCTCTTCGGAAAGGTCGTCTTCACCCTGCCGGGCTGACCGCAGCCCGAGTGTGTTTCACATCACGTGTGTAAGTAAGAGGTTACTTTGCGGCCTTCCGGGTGATAGACACAAGTGAGCGATGAATCACCCGGGAGGCCCGGAATGACCGACTCAACCGCGCACCGCGACCCCGGCACGCACGACGGCTTCGACGTGCCCGGCGGCCGGGAAGGGCACCGCGACCCCGGCGGGCGGCGCGACTCCGACACGCGCCCCGGCCCGGCCGGGGACCGCGACCCCGAGCCGTTCGGCCCCGGCGACCTGCTCTGGGAAGGCATGGGCGACTACCGGCTGATGTTCCTTCTCGGCGGCGCCCTCATCATGCAGGTCATGCATCCGGCCGTCGGCGCCGCGGTCGGCGAGCACTCGATCTACCGGACCGACCCGTGGGGGCGCCTGACCCGCTCTCTCACCTCGCTGCAGACCTGGGTGTACGGGGGCCGGCAGGCGATCGAGGAGGGCAGGCGCCTGCGTGATCTGCACAAGGACATCCAGGGTGTCGACCCCCAGGGCAGGAAGTACCACGCGCTGAGCGCCGAGCCGTACGCCTGGGTCCACCTGACCGCCTTCGAGCGGTCCGTCACCATGTCGAGATACTTCGGTGAGCCGCTCACCCGGGACCAGGAACGGAGTTTCTACGAGGAGGTCATTCGCCTCGGCCGGATCCTCCGGGTTCCCGAGCGGATGTTCCCGCCCACGGTCGAGGACTACTGGCGCTACTTCGACGACATGGTGGAGAACACCCTGGAGGACCACCCGACCGCGCACGATGTGCTGGAGACCATGCTCGCCGTGGGACCGCCGCCGACGCTGCCCGTGCCGCTGCGGGCGCTCTGGCGTCCGCTCGGGCTGACCTCGGGCAGGGTCAACTACTTCGTGACGGTCGGCACGCTGCCGGACGGCGTCCGGCGGAAACTGGGCCTGTCGTGGACCGCCCGGGACGAGGCGCGGTTGCGGCGGCTCGGCCGGGCGGTCGCGGCGACGGTGCCGCACCTGCCCGAGCGGGCCAGATACATGCCGATCGCCTATCACGCCCGGCAGGCCGCACGGGCCCGGGAGCGCCTCACCCGCGCGATGCGGGTCGCCTGACGCCGGAGCTCCCGGCGTTCTCGAGGTGCCCGGCTCCTGGCGCCGGCGCTCCCGGTGTCCCGGGCGTGCGGGGCGTGCCCGACAGCAGGAGGGGCGGGCGCGGACCGTACAGCAGGATCACCGGAGCGCGTCGCGGATGCGGCGGGCGGCGTCGTAGAGGGCGTCCTGCGCGGTGGCCAGGGTCTCCTCGGTGACCTGCCTGTTCACGGTGTCCGCGCGGACCTCCTCGACGAACTCGGCGAGCATCTGCCCGAGCCTCGCGTCGCCGGCGGGTGAGCCCTCGCCGGTGAACCCCTCGGCCCGGGCGCGCTTCCACTCTTCCTTCCACGCGGTGGTCTGGCGCTGCCACTCGCGCTTCTGGCGCTGCCACTCGGCCTTCTGCTCGCGCCAGGCCTCGCGTTGCGCCCGCTTGGCCTCCTGCTGCGCGCGCTTGGCCGACTGCTCGTCCTGCCTGCTCCCCTGGCGCACGTCGCGCGCCATCTGGGTGAGCTCCTCGCGCAGTGACCTGACAGTGTCGCGCACGTCCTCCTTGACCTCGCGGGCGATGTCGCGGACGGAGTCGGCGATCTCCTGCTCCAGGTCGGCGAGCTCGTCGAGCCGCTCGTTGAGTTCGGCGCGGCCCCGCTCGCTGATGGTGAAGACCTTCTTGCCGTCCACGACCTCGTGGGTGACCAGGCCCTCCTCCTCCAGGCGGGCCAGGCGCGGGTAGATCGTGCCGGGCGAGGGCGAGTAGACGCCGAGGAACCGGTCCTGCAGCAGCCTGATCACCTCGTACCCGTGGCGCGGGCTCTCCTCCAGCAGCTTGAGGAGGTACAGCCGGAGCCGTCCATGACCGAAGACCGGGCTCATGCCTGGGCTCCCTTCAGCAGCGTGACGTCGGCGGAGACGGTGTTCGCGGTCAGCGACGCCATACCGCCGCCGAGGCGGCCGGTCAGCGTCTTCGCGCCGACCAGGGTGGAGTGGGCGAGTTCGGTGAAGGCCGTGTCGAGCCTCCCCGAGGTGGAGCGGATCGTGACGTCGGTCTCGACCGTGTGCGGGAGCCGGAGCATGATGTCGCCGGAGACGCTGTTCAGCGTCACGTGTCCGGTCGGCGGGAGCTCCAGGTCGGCGGTGATCCGGCCGGAGACGGTGGTGACGTTCAGCCGGCGGGGCGTGCCCTGGGCCACGGTCAACTCGCCGGAGACGCTCTTGAACGACAGGTCGCCGACCAGCCCCCGGCTCTCGACGTCGCCGGAGACGGTGTCGGCGTGGATCTCGCCGCTCACCCCGTCGAGCACGATGTCGCCGGAGACGCTCCGCACCGAGGTGCGGCCCTCGAACCCGGCGACGACCGCCGAGGCGGAGACCACCCCCACGGTGACCGGGCAGTCTTTCGGTACGGTCAGCGCCAGCGTCGCCTCCCGGCGCCCGGGACGCAGCCAGCCCAGCAGCCCCTCCCAGGTGAGGTCCTTGTAGGTGACGGTGAGGACGCCCTCGTCGTCATGGGTGACGATCAGCGGCGGGTCGCCGACGTCGGTCACCTCAAGGGTGGCGGGGCCGTCGCTGGCCAGCACCGCCAGCCTGCCCGCCACGATCCGGACGTCGAGCCTGCTCACGGAGTCGAGGGTGAGCTGCTCCGGTTTGTCGATGGTCCATTGCCGCATGGTGACGACCTCCTTCTGCAAGACACGATATGTCGCGTCATGCGAAGGGTCAAGATATATCTCGTTTATGCCGGGTGTCGCGTCTACTCGTCCTCGTCGTCGAGACGGGCCAGCCAGGTGGACAGGCGCTCCACCGGGGTCTCGAACTCGGGGTTCAGATCGACGAACTCGCGCAGCCGTTCGGCGAGCCAGGTGATGCTGACCTCCTCCTCGCCGCGGCGCTCGACGAGCTCCTCGATGCCCCGATCGGTGAAGTACATCGTTCTCCTCGTTGTGATCCTGCTCTAACGGGGAAGTCCCCCGCAGCGGTTCCTGCGGGGGACTTCCGGGGTGGTGCGTCGGGTCCGGCCGGTGACCTGGGCGATCTCGGCCCCGGCCGGGGCGGGTCCGCTAGCCGAAGACCTCGTTCAGGATCTGCTGCAGCTCGACCTCGTGCGTGGCGTGCGAGCCGGTCGCCGGCGACGAGTTGGCCTTGCGGGAGACCCGCCGGATCGGGCGACCGCCGAAGACGTCCGGGTTCTCCGCCATCTTGAGCGCCAGGAAAGGCCACGGGCCCATGTTGAGCGGCTCGTCCTGGGCCCAGATCAGCTCCACGTTCCCGTAGCGCCCCAGCTCGGCCGCGAGCGGGTTGCCCGGGAACGGGTAGAGCCGCTCCAGGCGGACGATCGCCGTGTCGGTGCGGCCCAGCTTCTCGCGGGTCGCGGCCAGGTCGTAGTAGAGCTTGCCGGAGACCAGCACGACCTTGCGGACGCCGCTCGGGTCGACCGTCGTGTCACCCAGCACCGGCTGGAACGACCCCGAGGTGAAGTCGCCGACCGCCGAGACCGCCGCCTTGTGCCGCAGCAGCGACTTGGGCGTGAACACCACCAGCGGGCGGTGCCGGTTCGACAGCGTCTGCCAGCGCAGCAGGTGGAAGTAGTTGGCCGGCAGGGTGGGCTGGGCCACGGTCATGTTGTCCTGGGCGCACAGCTGCAGGAAGCGCTCGATGCGGGCCGAGGAGTGGTCGGGGCCCTGACCCTCGTAACCGTGCGGCAGCAGCAGGGTGACGCCGGAGCGCTGACCCCACTTCTGCTCGCCCGAGGCGATGTACTCGTCGATCACGGTCTGGGCGCCGTCGACGAAGTCGCCGAACTGCGCCTCCCAGCAGACCAGGGCCTCGGGACGCTCGACGCTGTAGCCGTACTCGAAGCCGAGCGCGGCGTACTCGCTCAGCAGGGAGTCGTAGACGTAGAACTTCGTGGTGCCCTGGTTGAACGCCTTGAGCGGGGTGTGCTCCTCGCCGGTGACCCGGTCGACCAGCACGGCGTGGCGCTGGGTGAACGTGCCGCGCCGGGAGTCCTGCCCGACGAGGCGGACCGGGTGGCCGTCGATCAGCAGTGAGCCGAAGGCGAGGGTCTCGCCCATGCCCCAGTCGATGCGGTCGTCGGTGACCATCTGCCCGCGACGCTGCAGCACCGGCAGCAGACGCGGGTGGACGGTGAAGCCCTCGGGCAGGTTGAGCTGGGTGTCGACGATCCGCTTGACGGTCTCCTCGGAGATGGCCGTCGTGACGTCCTCGTGCGACCAGGGGATGGTCTCCATGTCGATCGGGCGGGAGAACTCGCCGGTGTGCTCCTTGACCGCCGCGCGGGTCTCGGCGAAGGCGTTCTCCAGCTTGGCCTGGTAGTCGCGGAGCGCGCTCTCGGCCTCCTCCACCGTGATGTCGCCCCGGCCGATCAGCGCCTCGGTGTAGAGCTTGCGGGTGGAGCGCTTGGCGTCGATCAGGTCGTACATCAGCGGCTGGGTGAAGCCCGGGTTGTCGGACTCGTTGTGGCCGCGGCGCCGGTAGCAGATCAGGTCGATCACGACGTCCTTGCGGAACGCCTGGCGGTACTCGAAGGCCAGGCGGCCGACCCGGACCACGGCCTCGGGGTCGTCGCCGTTCACGTGGAAGATCGGAGCCTGGATCATGCGGGCCACGTCGGTGGCGTAGACGCTGGAGCGCGAGCTGGCCGGGCTGGTGGTGAAGCCGACCTGGTTGTTGACCACGATGTGCACGGTGCCGCCGGTGCGGTAGCCGCGCAGCTGCGACAGGTTGAGCGTCTCGGCCACCACGCCCTGGCCGGCGAAGGCCGCGTCGCCGTGGACGAGCACCGGCAGGACGCTGAAGCCCTCCTCGCCGCGCTCCAGGAGGTCCTGCTTGGCGCGGACCACGCCCTCCAGGACCGGGTCGACCGTCTCCAGGTGGGAGGGGTTGGCCACGACCGAGGCCTTGAGCTTGGAGCCGTCGGGCGAGACGAAGTCGCCAGTGGCGCCCAGGTGGTACTTCACGTCACCGGAGCCGTGGGCGCTGCGCGGGTCGATGTTGCCCTCGAACTCGCCGAAGATCTGCCCGTACGACTTGCCGATGATGTTGGCCAGCACGTTGAGGCGGCCGCGATGGGCCATGCCGATCACGGCTTCGTCGAGCTGCTCCTGCGCCGCGGCGGAGAGCACCGAGTCGAGCAGCGGGATCAGCGACTCGCCGCCTTCCAGGGAGAAGCGCTTCTGGCCGACGAACTTGGTCTGCAGGAACGTCTCGAACGCCTCGGCGGTGTTCAGCCGCTCCAGGACGCGCAGCTGCTCCTCACGGGCGGGCTTGGCGTGCGGCTGCTCGACACGGGCCTGGATCCAGGCCCGCTCCTCGGGGTTCTGGATGTGCATGTACTCCACGCCGATGGTGCGGCAGTAGGAGTCACGCAGCACGCCGAGGATGTCGCGCAGCTTCATCAGGGGCCGGCCGCCGAAGCCGCCGGTGGCGAACTCCCGCTCCAGGTCCCACAGGGTCAGGCCGTGCGACTTGATGTCGAGGTCGGGGTGCTTGCGCTGCTTGTACTCCAGCGGGTCGGTGTCGGCCATCAGGTGGCCCCGGACCCGGAAGGCGTGGATCAGCTCGAGGACCCGGGCCGACTTGGCCACGTCGTCGTCGTGCGTGGTCGAGATGTCCTGGACCCAGCGGACCGGCTCGTACGGGATCCGGAGGGACTCGAAGACCTCGTCGTAGAAGCCGTCCTCGCCCAGGAGGAGCCGGTGGACCTGGCGCAGGAAGTCGCCCGACTGGGCGCCCTGGATGATCCGGTGGTCGTAGGTGCTGGTGAGCGTCATGACCTTGCTCACCGCCAGGCGCGAGAGCGTCTCGGGGGAGGCCCCCTGGTACTCCGCGGGGTACTCCATCGCGCCGACGCCGATGATCGTGCCCTGGCCCGGCATCAGGCGCGGCACCGAGTGCACGGTGCCGATGGTGCCCGGGTTGGTGAGCGAGATCGTGGTGCCGGAGAAGTCTTCGACACCGAGCTTGCCGGCCCTGGCCTTGCGCACGACGTCTTCGTAGGCGACCCAGAACTGGCGGAAGTCCATCGCCTCGGTCGCCTTGATCGACGGAACCAGGAGCTGGCGGGTTCCGTCGCTCTTGGCGACGTCGATGGCCAGACCCAGGTTGACGTGCTCGGGCTTGATCAGCGCCGGCTTGCCGTCGACCTCGGCGTACGAGTAGTTCATCTCGGGCAGGACCTTGAGGGCCTTGACCACCGCGTAGCCGATGAGGTGCGTGAACGACACCTTGCCGCCACGACCGCGCGACAGGTGGTTGTTGATCACGATGCGGTTGTCGATCAGCAGCTTCGCGGGGACCGCACGGACGCTCGTGGCCGTCGGTACGGCGAGACTGGCCTCCATGTTGGTGACGGTCCTGGCGGCCACGCCACGGAGTCGGACTTCCTCGGCACCGGTAGCGGTGGGCACCTGCGTCTCCTGCTTGGGTCTGTCGGTCGGGGCGGCCTTGGCCGCCGGAGCCTTGGCCGCCGCTGCGGGCGCGGCCGGGGTCGGGGTCTGCTCGGTCGGAGCCGGGGCCGATGCGGTTGTCGGAGGAGTGGACGCGGCGGTCGCCGCTCCCTGGGTCGCGGCTTTGCCGGACCCTGCATCAGGGCTGTAGTCAGCGAAGAAGTTCCACCAGGCGCGGTCAACGGACTCGGGATCCTGGAGATACTTCTGGTACAGCTCGTCGACCAGCCATTCGTTCTGACCAAAGGCTGCCAGCGGATTTGTCCGCGACGACTCAGACGACACGGCGGAAATCGCCCTCTTCCGCAGATCGGCGTTGATGAAAAAGAACCTGTCCAAGGCTACTCGCCTCGGCCCGGACCTGCGCCCCTCTGGCCGCAGCTTCCCTCGTCGATCCTCTCAGGACAGTTTAAAACGGTCACGCCCAGGGAGCAGGTCAGGCACTCCGTACCTGGTCAGCCCTGTCCGGCAGGTCAGGTCAGACCGGGCCGACCAGCCGGGATTCCACACGTATCCCCGGGGTGACATCTTCGAGCAGCGCCGCCAATTCGTCCCCGGCCGCGCGCAACTCCTCCGGGGACATCGGGTCGAGGCGCTCCAGCAGGAACAGCGCGTCGGTGGTCTCCTCGGTGATCCGGGTGCGCACGCACTGGCGCCAGTTCCACCGCCGGCAGGTGACGCCCTGGTCGTCGCGCCAGACGACCTCGCCGATCTCCGGATGGTCGATCGCCGGCTCGCCCCTCTCGACGATCTCGAACGGCTCGTCCCCGCCCGCGCGGACCAGCCGGGCCGTCCCCCGGTAGCGCGCCAGGTCCTCCCCGCCGATCGGCAGCCCGTGCCGGACGCTGATCGCGTTGTAGGCGTCGACCACCAGGTTGATCTCGGGCAGCGGCATCCTCCTGACGAGGGCGTCCACCGACGGCCGAGTGCGCTGCGGTTTCGCGCCGAACGCCCGGTATGCCTCCCGCCACGCCTCGACCTTCGGGTCGTCGACCGCCACGGCCTTCTCCGCCGCCTCGGCCAGCCAGGCCCGCGACCTGTCGTCGGTCGGCCCGTTGCGCAGCCCGCGCACCGTCATCGCCAGCACGGCGAAGTCGGGCCGGAGGGCACTGACGGCGGGATCCACCCAGATGTCGTCGATCACGGCCCCCAGTGTAGGCCGCTCGCGGACGTTCACCTGGACGGACGCTCATTCGGGGGACCCGCCGGTGAAGGCCGTACGACCTGACTGGATTCCGCACCTTGGCTCATTGTGACGGCTTAGTCTGACTGGTCGCACTCTTCGGTCATGGTCCGGGCGTCGTCTGGGAGGAGCGGAGCAAATGGCAGAGCGAACTTCGTCGGCCATGACTGACGAAGAGGTGGCGCGGACTTTCTCGATCTCGTCGGCCGTGGTTCCGGTCCTGCTCCAGGAGATGCGGAAGAACGCGGCGGGGCGCCGGCGACTTGTCCAGATCATCGACACGCTGCGAGACCGCCATCTCCTTGAACGAGCTCAGGAGGCGGCGGTCACCGCTACGGATCTCATCGAGTATGGGCAGGCGGATCTGGAAGACCTACTCGATGGATGAACGATCCGCCGAGTGACGGCATGCCATGGAAGAGAGTCCGCGACCGATCACGAGGGCAAGAGGGTGAACTCCGCCCACACCGCGTGGCCGACGGACTGGGTGCCCCGGCAGCCGACCCTGGAAGCCAGCGCCGCCACGGTCATGAGCCCCCGGCCGCTCTCCTGGTCGGCGGAGGGCCACTGCTGCCGCCGGAATCCAGGAGTACGACCCCAACCGCAGTCGTAGACACTGATCCGGATGCTCGCCGTCTTACGGATGACCTCGACGATGAAGGAACCGTGAGCTTGCCCGCTGCTGGTGTGCCGGAGGGCGTTGCTCGCGAGTTCTGAGACGACCAGTTCGGCGTCTTCCCCACAGGAGGAATCCTGAAGGAGGAAACGGACGAACCGGCGGGCCTCCGATACCTGATCGGGGCGACCGAGGAAAGTGCGCCGCCATGTCAGGCCGCCTGGCCGGAGCGCGACCATCGCGTGGATCAGTTCTGGGCGCGGGCTGTCGGATGGAGAGAGCGAAGCAGCGGATACGGCCGCTCGATGAGCGTCTTCGTTCATGAGTGCTCCGTTTGAAGGGACGAGGTGTTTCCCCTCATGAGACCCTCTGTGAGGGCGGAAGGGCAGGAGACCTGCATCCCGCGAAAGATCCTTTACGGATCACGCAAATCCAGCCGTGGAACATGCGTGTCACCGCAATCTCATGGAGCCGATCGTCGCCGCGCGATTACGCTGGGTTCCCATCTCTGGAGCAGGGTGGACCATGGTGGAGACGCGAAGGTCCGACGCGACCCGGTCGCAACTGCGTGATGCGATCGTCGCGCATGACTACGGGAGGATAGTGCGGCTTGTTCGCCGCGCTCAGGGGCTGACACAGCAAGAACTCGGGGTTCGCGCGGGATACTCGGCCGCGACCATCTCCAGGCTGGAGACCGGGCGTCAGTCCTTGGACGACGTCACCACGCTGCGCATCCTCGCGAGGGTGCTCGGCATTCCCGCTTCATGGCTGGGTCTTTCACCTCTCCCCGCCGATGAGGACATCCCGAAGGAGCGGAGCGTCCGCCCCCTCTTCACGATCCCGCCCGTTAGTGTTGAGTCTCACCTGGCAGGGGAGGATGACGCCGTGGAACGACGCCGGTTTCTCGCCGGGCTCACCGGTCTGACCGGAGCGGCCCTCCTCGCGGGCACCCAGGAAGCCGCCGACGCCGCGACGATGGCACGCCGCATCGAGTCGCTCCTCACTTCCGGCACCGGCGGGGTGCCGGTGTCCGTGGCGGAGTTGCGCGCGGCACTGGGGACCGCCCGCATCGCTTTTGACGCCTGCCGCTACGACGGCCTGTCCGCCATGCTGCCCGGGATCACCGCGGCCGCGCGGGTCACCGCCGCCCAGCGGAGCGGCCGGGAGCGTGACCAGGCGAACGCCCAGCTCGCGGACGCCTACATGCTGGCCAGCGAACTCGCCGTCAAGCTCAACCAGGACGGGATGGCCTGGGTCGCCGCCGACCGTGCCCTCGCCACGGCGAACCTCTCCGGAGACCCGCTCGCGATCGCCGGGGCCTCCCGGGCGGTGGCGATCGCCATGCGACGCCAGGGCAGACACGAAGGGGCGGTCGCCGCGCTCACCCGTACGGCGCTCGGACTGGGTGTGGAGGGTGGCACGCCCCAGCCGCAGGTGCTTCAGGTCTACGCCGCGTTGCTGTGCACCGCCGCCTACTCCTGCGCGCAGAACGGTCAGCGGGCTCAGTCGCTTGACCTGATCGGGGAAGCGGAGCGGGCGGCGGGCCGTCTCTCGGAGAGCACGCCGAAGGGAAGGCTTCCGACGCCCTCGAACGTCGCGGTGTATCGCATCGGCATCCACACGACCCTCGGCGAGCCGGGAGTCGCCCTTGACCATGCCCGTAAGGTCGACCCTCACCTGCTGCCCACTCCCGAACGCCACGCCCGCTGGTGCGTCGACACCGCCCGCGCCTGGGAGCAGTTCGGCCGCCGCGACCGCGCCGTCACCGCCCTGCTCGCCGCCGAGCGGGCCGCACCCCAGGAGATCCGCCGTCCCTCGGTGTCGGCCCTGATCTCGGGGATGCGTTACGGGGCGGGTCCCGTTCCGGCGGAACTCCACGCCCTGGCCCGCCGCAACGGCCTGGCCTGATCTCCCTCGTTCGGACTGTCCCGGTTCCGTCCGGCGCTGAGGCGCCTGTTTCGTATGCGACCCCTTCCCGGGACCGGATGTGTGGGTGGCCAAGGATAGGCGCAGCGGGGAGAGCGAGGGGGAACCCCTCGCGTTCGGGGGTCTGGGGGTCGCCCCCCCAGATGGTGCAGCCCCTCACCTGAAGGCGCGAAGCGCGGGATGGGGAGGGACCGAGGGGCGGCCGCGGGGAGGGCGGCCGCCCGTCCTGGGTTATCGGCAGAGGGTTCCGTTGAGGAGGAAGCGCTCCGGGCGGGGGTCGGGGCCCGGGGCGTCGGCGCCGAGGAAGCCGAACGTGACGGATCCGCCGGGCTTGAGGGTCTTGTTCCAGGAGAGGTTCTTCGCGGTCACCGTCGCGCCGTCCTGGGAGAGGTGGGTGCTCCAGTGCCTGCGGACGGTCTGGCCGCCGAGGAAGGACCACCTCAGGGTCCAGCCCTCGATGGCCGTGGTGCCGGTGTTGGTGATGGTGACCTGGGCGTTGAACCCGTCGGGCCACTGGCCGTGGACGGTGTAGGCGACTTTGCAGGACCCCGGGGCGGCGGGGGTCGCCAGGTAGGAGGCGATCCAGGCGAGCGGGGAGTTCCAGTTGATGGTCAGCTCGTTGGTGGCCCAGGACTCGATGTCGTCGATGTAGCAGAACTGGGGCTTGCAGCCGCGGAGCTTGGCCTGGGCCACCGGGTCCTGGATGCTGGAGTTCGGGCCGCCGGCCAGGGTGCCGCGCGGCGGGTTGGGCAGGGACGGGTCGAGCTGGCGGGCGTACCAGCGACTGTGCTGGTTCTTCGAGGCGACCTCGCCGTAGCCGGTCACGTACGACTGGTTGAGGGCGTTGCGGCCGAAGATGTAGTCGAGCCCCTCCAGCACCCCGTCGCGGTACTTCGCCTCGCCGCTGATGTCGTGCGCGACGGCCATCACGACCATGTTGTTGAGCACCAGGTTGTTGGAGCCCCAGTCGAAGTCCGGCGGGTTGTACGGCAGCCCGTACGGGTGGGCCTTCTGCACCGCGAGATACTTGTCGGCGCCCTCCAGCACCGACTCCCGCACCCGTGCCCGGTCGGGGAGCGCGTTGGGCACGGCCGCCAGCTGCAGGCGGCCGAGGGGGGCGGTGTTGCCCCAGTCGAAGCCGCGCTCGCGCCAGACGTCGGCCGTGTGGTGCGGGGAGGCGAGCACGAAGTCCCGGAACTCCTTCTCGCCGGTGGTGATGTAGAGCTCGGCCGCGGCCCAGTAGAACTCGTCGGTCACGTCGCCGTCGCTGTAGGCTCCGCCGCCCACCCCGTCGGCCGGGTCGGCGTACCGTGCCGGATCGGCCTTGGCCGCGGCCCACGCCTTCCTGGCCGCGGTGAGGTTGCGCGCGGCGAACGCGGCGTCGTACGGGGCGAAGAGCCGGGCGGCCTGGGCGGCGGTGGCGGCCAGGTTGAGCGTGGCGGCGGTGGAGACCGGGTGCAGCTCGCGCCGCTGCGGGTCGAGGTGGGGCAGGAGGGGCAGGCCGGTCCACGCGGCGTCGTGGATCTTGTGGTGGGCCATGCCCCGGTGCGGCTTCCCGTCCGGGACCTGCATGCTGAGCAGGAACTCCTGCTCCCACCGGGCCTCGTCGAGGATGTCGGGCACCCCGTTGCCGCTCTCCGGGATGTCGAGGTCGCCGTCCTCGTGGATCCCGTCGGCCTTGGCGCGCTCGTAGGCGGCCATCAGCTGGTGGACGGAGATGCCGCCGTTGACAACGTACTTGCCGTGGTCGCCCGCGTCGTACCAGCCGCCCGCGACGTTCAGCGTGTAGTCGCACACGCCGGGCCGGCAGGGCACCTCGACGTCGCCCTGGTTGGGGGCGACGCCGACGTGGCCGGCGGGCCGGCCGTAGCCGGGGCGGAGGCTGTCGAGGATCTCGATCCCGCTGCGCTGGGTGTAGTAGAACTTCAGCGCGTCGGCCCTGAGGTCGCCGTAGACGTCGGCGCCGATGTCGAACGGGCGGCTGGTCTCGCCGTCGGCCTCCAGCGTGTAGCCGGTGCCCGGGGCGGTGACCGAGCCGAAGTCGACGGTGTGCACGTTCTGGCCGGAACTGCCGTCGACCCCGCGCGGCACGGTGTCGCCCTCGGCGACGAGCTCGCCGCCGCGCCTGAGCTTCCAGCCCACCGGTTCCGTCTTCTCGGTGACCAGGGTGGCCCTCTTCGGCCCGGACGGCAGGTAGCCGACCATGTTCACCCGGACCCGGGGCCCGGTGTCGGGCTTGTAGACGTCCGGCTCGGCGCCGCCCTTGAGGGAGACGTTGTCCACGCAGAACCTCCAGGGGGTGGCGCTGCCCCCGAGTTGGAACGCCACCTGCGCGCCCGGCAGGTCCACGGGTGAGGTGAAGGTGTAGGTGTAGTCGTTGCCGGACACGCTCAGCTCGGGGTTGGCCGACAGGTACTGGGTGTACGGATCGACGGGGAGCTGGACGAGGGCCTTGGCGACGCGGCCGGGTGCGGCGGCGCCGAAGAAGGAGAAGGCGTACGTCTCGTCCTTGACCAGGGGGATGTCGTTCTGGCCGATGATGACGTCCCACGGGTTGACGGTGCCGCCGGGGACGTCGGCGCACAGCCGCCCGTCCTCGACCTCCGGCGTGGTGTTGCCGGTGCTCCACCAGGGAGCGGTGCCGGTGTCGAAGGTGCCGTTGACGATCTGTTCGGGCCCCTCGTCGTCGGCGGGGGCGGCCGAGGAGGACGGGACGGGCGTCGCCGAGGCGGTCGCGGCGGACGGGTCCGGTGCCGTCCCGGCGGCCGGGGAGGACGGGGCCGGCGTCACCAGGGCGGCGGCGGGGGACGGGGTCAGGGTCACCAGGGCGGCGGCCGTGGTGAGGGCGAGCCATGCAGGTGGTCTGATCACGGGAGTCCTTCGGACGGGGGGGATCCGTCCCCGGGGGGACGCGCCACCTTTATGGGAGCGCTCCCACACCGGGGATGCGCCGATGTTTCCAGCGCGTTTCGCCCGCCGTCAATCGATCCCCCGGCGAGCCCGCGCGCTGACCGGGAGGATGACCGTTTTGCCCGATGAAACTTTCAGTCGCCGTCAGGCCGGAGCCCAGTCGATCTCCGGCCCTCGCGGCACGATCCCGCTGGGGTTGATGTTCGTCTGCGTCATGAAGTAGTGCCGCTTGATCTGGTCGAAGTCGGTCGTGTCGCGGAAGGCCGGGATGGCGTGGAGGTCGCGGGCGTAGGCCCACAGGGCCGGATAGTCGATCAGTCGCCGGACCGAGCACTTGAAGTGCGAGTGGTAGACCGCGTCGAACCTGGCGAGCGTCGGGTAGAGCCGCACGTCGCTCTCGGTGAGCTCGTCGCCGTGCAGGCGGCGCCGGTGGGACAGCCGCTCCTCCAGCATGTCGAGCGTCGCGAACACCTTGGTGACCGCCTCGTCGTACGCCGCCTGCGACCGGGCGAACCCGGCCTGGTAGACGCCGTTGTTGAGGCCGTCGAAGATCACCTCGTTCAGCGCGTCGATCTCCGCGCGCAGCGCCTCGGGGTAGAGGTCGGGCGCGTGCTCGGCGTGCCACGGCGCGAACGCGGTCTCCAGGGTGAGGGTGATCTGCGGGTAGTCGTTGGTGACCAGGCGCTTGGCGGTGATGTCCCATACGCAGGGCACGGTGTAGCGGCCCTGGTAGTCGGGGTCGGTCGCCAGATAGAGCTCGGAGAGGAACTCCACCCCGGTGACCGGGTCGCCGCCGGGGATCCGCCAGCCGCGCTCGTCCCTGATCGGGTCGACGATCGTCACCCCGATCACGTCCTGCAGGCCCAGCAGTTCGCGCACGATGAGCGAGCGGTGCGCCCAGGGGCAGGCGTAGGAGGCGTATATCCGGTAGCGGCCGGGCTCCGGCGGGTGTGCGCCTCCCGCCTCGATCCGCGTCGTGAACCGGTTCGGCTGCCTGACGAAGCGGCCGGTCTCGGAGGTCTCCTTTTCCAGCTTCATGCTTCCGACGGTACGGGATCGCGTGTAGAACATTCTTCTATACGGGGATGACCGTGGGCGGCGAAGGGGGGCGGGCGCATGGTGGTGCCGGTGAGCCGGGGCGGCGGAGTGGGGCCTTCCCGGCGAGGAGGTTCCGTGACCGCCCCGCGCGCTCCACCGAGATTCATGTAAAACCAGTAGGAAATATTGACTTAGCGCGAAGCGGTGCGTAGCTTTCCTGGTATGGGCCTTTTTCTGATCAGTCGTGCGCATGTCGACCTCTGTCGCGTGTTCAGTGCCCAGTGTCCGTGATCACGAACCGGCGTACCGTCCTCCCTTCCACCGACCAGGACACATCTCGTGATCAGTATCAGAAACGTCCTCTCCTCCCCGCAGTCCGTCGCCACGTCCGCCGCGCCCGGCGGGCGGAGGCGCGGGGAGGCCGGCACCACGACCTCCGGGGGGCAGCCGAAGCTCCGGATCCAGGGGATCGGCAAGGAGTTCCGCCTGCCCCGCACCGGCCGGCCGTTCACCGCGCTCGACGGCGTCACCCTGGACGTCCGCGCCGGCGAGTTCCTCACCGTCGTCGGGCCGAGCGGCTGCGGCACATCCACGCTCCTCGACCTGCTCGCCGGGCTCACCGCACCGACCGCCGGCCGCGTCCTGCTCGACGGCGAGCCCCTCGACGGCCCCGGCCTGGAGCGGGGAGTCGTCCTGCAGCAGTACGCGCTGTTCCCCTGGCGCACGGTCCGCTCCAACGTCGAGTTCGCGCTCAGGGCGGCGGCCGTGCCGAAGCGGGAGCGCGCCGAGCGGGCCAGGGCCTGCCTGGACCTGGCGGGGTTGACCGGGGTCGAGGATCGGCACCCGCACGAGCTCTCCGCCGGCATGCGCCGTCGCGTGGCCATCGCCAGGAACCTGGCGTCCGATCCGGACGTGCTGCTGCTGGACGACCCGTTCGCCACTCTGGACGCGCGGACCCGCGAACCGCTCCAGGAGGACCTGCTGCGGATCTGGCGGCGGACCGGCATGACGGTCGTCTTCGCCACCCACGACATCGAGGAGGCCGTCTGTCTCGGTCAGCGGGTGGCGGTCATGACGCCCCGCCCGGGGCGGGTCGAGCGGGTCGTCGAGGTGGAACTCGGCTCCCGCGAGGCCGGTCGGCGGGCCGACCCCCGCTTCGGCGCGTACCGCCGTGAGGTGTGGGCGCTCCTGCGCGGGGAGGCCGCGGCGGCCGGGGAGGAGGCGGTCTCCGTTGGCTGACGCCTCCACCGGCGCGACCGGTTTCCCGGGGTCCGGGGCTGCGGCCCCCGGATCCGTCCCGGCCCGGACGGCGACGGCACACGTCGTCCCGCGTTCCGGGCCGCCCCGTCCGGCTCCCCGTCCCGAGCGGCCGGAGCGGTCCGGGCGGTCCGAGCGACCTGATCAATTCGAGCATCCCGAGCAGTGCGAGCAGAAGGCGGCAGTGATCTCATGAGCATCGTGACCGTGGTCGGAAACCCACGTCCCGGATCGCGGACCCACACGGCGGCCGTGCGGGCGGCGGAGGCCGTCGCGCGGAGGATCGGGGACGAGCGGCCCCCGGAGGTGGTCGACCTGTCCGCCCTGGCCCCGCTGCTGTTCGCCCCGGAGACGCCCGCCGAGGTGAAGGCGGCGCTGGAACTCGTCGCCGGGGCGAGCGTGCTGGTGGTGGCGAGCCCGACCTACAAGGGCACCTACACCGGCCTGCTCAAGGCGTTCCTCGACCGGCTGCCGGGTGGCGCGCTCGCCTCGGCCGTCGCGCTCCCGCTGCTGGTGCTGGGTGACGCCAAGCACTCCCTGGCGGTGGAGGTCCACTTCCGGCCACTCCTCGTCGAACTGGGCGCGACCGTCCCCACACCGGGTCTCGCGCTGCTGGAGTCCCAGATCGCAGACCTCGACGCCGTCCTCGGCCCCTGGGCCGACCGGGTCGGCCCGCAGGTAACCGCGGCGCCAGGGGAAGGTGCCCTGGCGTGAGATCGGGAAGAGATGATGTCGTGAATCGGTTGCGCACTACAAGCGCTGTTTATGCCGCTGAGGAGGAAAAGTGACCAAGCGCAGCAACTTGGTCGTATTCTGCGAGTCCCCGAGCGAGGAGCCATGACCGAGACCCTGCCCGGCCGGGCGGTCGACGCCGAGAGCTTCCGCAAGGCGCTGGCCGTGCACGCGGCTGGGGTCGTCGTCATCACCGCGCAGGTCGAGGGCGTCCCGGTCGGCCTGACGGCCACCTCGTTCTCCTCGGTCAGCCTCACCCCGCCGTTGGTCTCCTTCTACGTGGACCAGTCGTCGACCACGTGGCCCTGGCTCCGCCAGGCCGGTCACTTCGCGGTCAACGTCCTGGCCAGCGACCAGGCCGACGTGGCCTCGCGCTTCGCCATGAAGGGCATCGACCGCTTCGCCGCCCCCACGTCCTGGAGCTCCGGCCCGCTGGGCGTCCCGCTGCTGGGCGGTGTCTCCGCCCACCTGGTCTGCGCCCCCCACTCCACCGTCGACATCGGCGACCACATCCTGGTCGTCGGTCTCGTCACCGAGACCAACCTCGCCCCGGGCGGTCGCCCGCTCCTGTACCACCAGGGCCGCTTCGGGCGTTTCACCCCGCACGCCTGACCATCCGGGGGACGCTCCGCCCGGAGCGTCCCCCGGCCTCCGGATCAGCGCCGCCCGGACTTCCCCCGTCTGGACGACGAACAGTTGGAGCCGCATCCCGACCCGCCGCCGGCGTCGGACGGGCCGGTGGGGCCGGGGTCGCTCATCGTGGAGTGGTCGTCCGTGGACTCCTCGTACTCTTCCTCTTCCATCGCGGCCTGTTCTTCGGCGTACTCGACCGTCGCGGTCTCGCCGGTTCCTCCCTTCCCGAGGGCGCGGTACGTCGGCTGCCCGGGCGCGAAGAACGAGCCTCTCTCCGCTGTCCGCCCCACCGCGGGGGCCTTCCGGCTCAGCCGGATGTAGTACCAGCGGAAACCTCGCCTGTGCGCTTCGCATCTGCCGTCCGGGACGCGGACGCGGTCACTCCGCCGTACGCAGACCTCGAAGCGGTCCCCGCTGTCCGGGACGGTGACGCCGGTCCCGGTTCCCCGGCCGCCTCCCGGTCGTACTCGGACGCGCCGGCCCCCGGGCATGTCGAACGAGCCGCCGCGGGCCCGCTTTCCGGTCGCGGGGGCGTGCTTCACCCGGGGGATGTAGTACCACGCGTGGCCGCGCTCCAGGTCGTCGCACCGCTGATCCTCGACGCGAACGAGCGGTTTCCGCCGGACGCAGATCTGCATGTAGACCTTTTCCGGAGTTTCGGACGCTTCTTGGATTGCTTCTGGTACGTCAGTAATTACGGGCGGGGTCGTCGGCGAAGAGGCGATGTCCCGGGCGGCCGGGGTGCAGGACCCGGCGGTCAACACCGTAGCCAGAAGCAGGACGAGTGAGCGTGATGTGGACGACAAGGCTCCCCATGGATGATCGGCGCACTGGTGCGATGGGAAAACGCCCGCGCTCCGCCTGGGGTTCCAAATTCCTGATATTTCAATAAATGGCGGAAAATAAGCCGTAAAACGCCCATGATGGGGCTTTTGTGTTATGCCGCGAGGGGATCGGGCGTTCGCCCGGAGGATGCCCCCGGAGGGGGTGGCGGGGGATCCTCAGGCGAGGCGGACGGTGCCGCGGCCGGTGGCCAGGGGGAGGTCGAGGGCGGTGCGGATGCCCGGCGGGGCGGCGCAGAGGGCGGCCACGGAGTTGACGGCGTGGGCGGCGGCCCCGGCGAGGCCGTGGGTGATCTCGCCGACGCTGACCATGAACTGGGGCACGCCCTCGATGTGGATGCTGAAGCCGGGGTCGGCCCAGCGGCTCACCCTCGTCGCGTCGGCCTTGTAGACGCACTCCACGGTCATGAACGGCCGGCCGCGGACCAGGCCGCTGAACATCCAGCGGGACGCGCACACCGTGCCCGCCCTGACCGGCCCGGCGGAGATCTCGAACTCCTCCACGGCGAGCTCGAACTCGTCCTTCTCGTCGACCTCGTCCAGGGTCACCCCCAGGTTCTCCGCCACGAACTGCACGCTCTCGGCGAAGAGGGCGCGCTGGTAGGCGCGGAAGGGGCGGACCGCGGTGACGTAGTCCTTGGGGGAGAGCGTGAAGCCGAACAGGTCGACGACGATCTGCCGGGACGGGTGCCCGCGGAAGTCGGAGGACTCCCGGACGAAGATGTGGTCGACCCGGCTGGACAGGCCCGTCAGGGCGAGCGGCAGCGTGTCGCTCATGAAGCCGGGGTTGATGCCGGTGCCGTGCAGGGACGAGCCCCCGGCCCGGCAGGCGGCCTCCAGACGTTCGACCACGGCCGGGCCGTAGCACTTGGGATACACGAACCCCGTGGTGGTGATGACGTTCTTGCCCGCGGCGAGCAGCGCGCAGATGGTCTCCACGTCGCTCGGGTGGTTCCCGCCGAAGTAGGACGCGGGCAGCGGCATGTGCAGGACGCAGTCGGCGTCCATGGCCAGGATCTCGTCGACGTCGTCGGTGCAGGTGACGCCGGCTTCGGGAAGGCCGACGAGCGTTCCGGCGTCCTGCCCGACTTTGTCGGGGTCGTAGACGAGGACTCCGACGAGGTCGAATTCGGGTCGGGTGATGAGACTGCGCAGGGAGTATCTGCCGACGGCGCCTGTGGCCCACTGGACCACGCGCAGGGGCGGCGACAAAGGCATGGGGCCTCCAGCCCAGGTTTTCGGGCGGGGCCGTATAAGGGATATTGAGGGGTGTCGTCGTTGACCCTCGCCCGGTGTGAGCAAGAAACTTTAGCAGAAATTAATACGCGTGCTCACTATCCGCAACGAGCTGATATTGCTCCGGTTACCCCCTCGGCATCGTGCGGGGCCTCCCGATGGCATCTCCGGGACCGGGCGGGCTATTGTTCGGAGAACTAGAATTATGTTCTCGTGGGAGGGTTGCGGATGTCAGAGCTGCGATTCGACGGCAGGGTCGCCATCGTCACCGGCGCCGGGCACGGTCTCGGCCGCTCGCACGCGCTGGCGCTGGCCGAGCGGGGCGCCAAGGTGGTCGTCAACGATCTCGGTGGGGCACTGGACGGCACCGGGGCCTCCGCCGGGCCGGCCGCCGAGGTGGCCGAGCTCATCAGGAAGAACGGCGGCGAGGCGGTCGCCAGCACCGACAACGTCGCGACCCCCGAGGGTGCCAAGGCCATCGTGCGGGCCGCGGTCGACACCTTCGGGCGGGTGGACGTCGTCGTCAACAACGCCGGCATCCTGCGCGACAAGTCCTTCGGCAAGATGACCGTCGAGGAGTTCGACCAGGTCCTCGCCGTCCACGTCCGGGGCTCGTTCCTCGTCAGCCGCGAGGCCTTCCCCTACCTCAAGGAGCAGGGCTACGGCCGGATCGTCAACACCTCCTCGCCCGCCGGCCTGTTCGGCAACTTCGGCCAGGCCAACTACTCCACCGCCAAGATGGGCCTGGTCGGCCTGACCAAGACGCTCGGCATCGAGGGCGCCAGGGCCGGCATCAGGGCCAACGCGATCGCGCCGGTCGCCTGGACGCGCATGACCGAGTCGCTGCTGCCCGCCGAGTTCGAGGCGAAGTTCACCGCGGAGCGGGTCAGCGCGCTGGTGACGTTCCTGGCGCACGAGGCGTGCGAGACCAGCGGCGAGGTCTTCAGCGTCGGCGGCGGCCGGGTCGCCCGGGTGTTCGTGGCGGAAGGGCCCGGCTGGAAGAAGGACGACCACACGGTGGAGGACATCCGCGACAACTGGGAGGCCATCATGGCCGAGCAGCCGTATCTGACCCCGACCACCCTCGGTCAGCAGGCCTCCGCCTCGATGAAGGCGATGCTCTGATCCGGCTCCGGTGAACGCCGGCGGTCCGGTGCTCGCCGGAGCCGGTGGCTCGCCTCCCGTGGGTCGCGGTGATCCGGCCCCGATGGGCGCCGGCGGTCCGGCTCCCGGGGACCCGGTCACCCGGCTCTCCCGGGCGCCGGTGACCGGCTCTCGTGCGCGTCGACCAAGCCCCTGCCGGGACTCCGGCAGGGGCTTCTTGCTGTCCGACTTTTGCTCAATCCAGCGAAAGTTAGCGAACGTATAGGAAAAACCTCTTCACAAACCGGACGGAACGGGGTTAGCTTCTGCACATCCCACTCCGAACGCGGAGGCGTTGTGAAGCGGACCATCGTCCGGCCGGAGAATGCCCACCAGGCTGCGCTGCTCCGGCTGCTGCGTGAAAGAGCGAGATCACGTGCCGAGCTCGGCGACGTGATCCGCCTGTCCCGGTCGAAGCTCAACCTGGAACTGGACCGGCTGATCGAGCTGCGCCTGGCAGAGCAGGCGGGGCTGGCGGCCTCGCGTGGCGGGCGCAGGTCCGGCATGGTCCGCCTGGCCTCCGGCCTCCGCTTCGCCGGCATCGACATCGGCGCCACCTCGCTCGACGTGGCCGTCACCGACGGCGAACTGGAGATCCTCGGCCACGTGAGCGAGCCGTGCGACGTGCGCGACGGGCCGGTGGCCGTGCTCGACAAGGCCATGGAGATGATCGCCAAGCTCCGCGACCAGGGACTGTTCACCCAGCTGCAGGGCGTCGGAATCGGCGTCCCCGGGCCGGTCAGCTTTCGCGAGGGGGTGCCGGTGGCGCCGCCGATCATGCCCGGCTGGGACCGCTACCCCGTCCGGGAGACGGTCGGCCAGGAGCTCGGCTGTCCCGCCGTGGTCGACAACGACGTCAACATCATGACCCTGGGCGAGCTGCATTCGGGACTGGCCAAGCAGGTCGACGACTTCCTGTTCGTCAAGATCGGCACCGGGATCGGCTGCGGCATCGTGGTGAACGGCAAGATCTACCGGGGCGTCTCCGGCAGCGCCGGCGACATCGGCCACATCCGCGTCGACGATGACGGCCCCGTCTGCGCCTGTGGCAACGTCGGCTGCCTGGAGGCGTACTTCGGCGGGGCCGCCCTCGCCCGGGAGGCCACGGCCATCGCCGGGCGCTCGCCGTACCTGGGCGAACGGCTCCGGCAGACCGGCACGCTCACCGGCGAGGACGTCGCCACGGCGGCCGAGATGGGCGACGCCGAGGCGGCGCGGCTGATCCGCGACGGCGGGCGCCGGGTCGGCACGGTGCTGGCCGGGCTCGTCAGCTTCTTCAACCCGGGCCTCGTGATCATCGCGGGTGGCGTGGCCCAGCTCGGCCACATGCTGCTGGCCGAGATCAGGAGTGTCGTCTACCGCAGGTCGCTCCCGCTGGCGACCGGCAACCTGCCCATCGTGCTCTCCGAGCTCGGACCCGACGCCGGCGTGATCGGCGCGGCCCGGCTCGGCAGCGACCACGTTTTCTCGGCCCCATGACCACCGAGCGAGGCCCCATGCCCGAAGCCGCGTCCGAAACCGCCCCCATGCTGCTCATGCGGGGCATCGTCAAGCAGTTCCCCGGCGTGCGCGCCCTGGACGGCGTCGACCTGGAGGTACTGCCGGGGGAGGTGCACTGCCTGCTCGGCCAGAACGGCGCGGGCAAGTCCACGCTCATCAAGGTCCTCGCCGGGGCGCACCAGCCCGACGAGGGCACCATCGCCTTCGGCGGCCAGGAGGTGCGCCTGTCCAGCCCGACGGCCGCGATCCGGCTGGGCATCTCCACGATGTACCAGGAGCTGGACCTGGTCGACGGGCTCAGCGTGGCCGAGAACGTCTTCCTCGGCCACGAGCCGGCCCGGCTGGGGTTCGTCAGCCAGGGCGAGGCCAACCGGGCCACCCGCGAGCTGCTGGCCCGGCTCGGGCACGGCGAGATCCGCCCCACCACCGAGGTGGGCCGGCTCTCCCCGGCGGCCAAGCAGGTGGTGAGCATGGCGCGGGCGCTGTCGCACGACACCCGGCTGATCGTGATGGACGAGCCGTCCGCGGCGCTGGCCCACGACGAGGTCGCCAACCTCTTCCGCATCATCCGGGAGCTGACCGCGCAGGGCGTTGCGGTGATCTACATCTCGCACCGGCTGGAGGAGATCCGCGAGATCGGGGACCGGGTGACGGTGCTCAAGGACGGCCGCACGGTCGCGGTCGGGCTGCCGGCCAAGGAGACGCCGACCTCGCAGGTCGTGGCGTTGATGACCGGCCGCAACGTCGAGTACGTCTTCCCGCCGCGCCGCGCGGAACCCGCCACGGGGGCCGAGGTGCTCCGGGTCGAGGGGCTCACCGTTCCGGGTGTCTTCACCGACGTGTCGTTCTCGGTGCGGGCGGGGGAGATCGTCGGGCTGGCCGGGCTGGTCGGCTCGGGCCGCTCGGAGATCATCGAGGCGATCTACGGGGCGCGCCGGTTCTCCGGGCGGGTGATCCTGGAGGGCAGACCCGTCCGCCGCGGCGGCACCACGGGCGCGGTCCGGCTGGGCATGGGCCTGGCCCCCGAGGAGCGCAAGGCGCAGGCGCTGCTGCTGGGCGAGAGCGTGGCGCGCAACATCACGCTTGCCAGCCTGGGCCGCTACTCGCGGCTGGGCTGGATGGACCGGCGCCGCGAGGCCGAGGACGCCCGCGGCATGGTGGCGGCCCTGGACATCCGCCCCCCGGACCCGGAGCGGCCGGTCAGGACGCTCTCGGGTGGCAACCAGCAGAAGGCGGTGCTGGCGCGCTGGCTGATCAACGGCCGCAAGCTGCTGCTGCTGGACGAGCCCACCCGCGGGGTGGACGTCGGCGCCCGGGCGGAGCTGTACGCGGTGGTGCGGAAGCTGGCCGACGAGGGGATCGGGGTGCTGCTGGTCTCCAGCGAGGTACCGGAGGTGCTCGGCCTGGCCGACCGCGTCCTGGTCATCCGCGAGGGCCACATCATCCACGAGGCCGGCGCCGGTGAGCTGGACGAACATCGAGTGCTCGACATGATCATGGAAGGCAGTGCGCTGTGATGAACGCCATTCCCCTCGGGTCGCGGGACCGGGGTATCCCGGTGAGGTCCCGGTGAGGCCGCCCGCCGACGAGCGCGCCCAGATCAAGGTGCCCGCTCCCGCACCCGCCGCCGAGGGCGGCTCGCTCTCCCGGCTGGGGCTCACCCGCCTGGGGGAGGCCCGTCACCTCGGGTTGGTGATCGCTCTGGTGCTGTTGGCGGTGGTGGGCCTGGTGACGGTGCCCGAGACCTTCGCCACGACCTCCAACATGGTGAGCATCCTGTCGCTGGCCGCGACCATCGGGGTGATCACCGTCGGCATGACCTTCGTGATCATCGGTGGCGGGATCGACCTGTCGGTCGGCGCGGTGATGGCGCTGGCCTCGGTCTGGGCGACCACGCTGGCCACCCAGTCCTACGGCCCGTTCGTGATGATCCTGTGCGCGGTGCTGGTGGGCACCGGCGCCGGGCTGGTCAACGGGCTGCTGATCGCCTACGGGCGGCTGGTGCCGTTCATCGCGACGCTGGCCATGCTGGTGGCCGCCCGGGGCCTGGCCCAGCGGATGTCGGACCGCAAGACCCAGTTGGTGCAGCAGGGCAACCAGACGATCGTGGAGCTGTCGACCACCCGGGTGCTGGGCATCCCGGTGCTGGTCTACATCTTCGCGGTGGTGGTGGTGCTGGGCTGGGTGCTGCTGAACCGCACCACGTTCGGCCGGCGCACCTACGCCGTCGGCGGCAACCCCGAGGCGGCCCGGCTGGCCGGCATCGACGTGCGCCGGCACACCATGCTGCTGTACGCGCTGTCCGGGCTGTGCTGCGGCATCGCGGCGGTGCTGATCATGGCGCGGACCACGACGGGCTCGTCCACCCACGGCGACCTGTACGAGCTGGACGCGATCGCCGCGGTGATCATCGGTGGCACGCTGCTGACCGGCGGCCGCGGCACGATCATCGGGTCGATCCTCGGCCTGCTGATCTTCACGGTGATCACCAACCTGTTCATCCTCAACGGGCTCAACACCAGCGACCAGCTGATCGCCAAGGGCCTGATCATCGTGGTGGCCGTGCTGCTCCAGCGGCGCAGCCTCGAATCACGAACCTAGACCCGCGTCCCGCGGACCGGTCAGGGGTCCGCGGGGCGCGTGCCATCCGCACCCCCCACAAAGGAGCAAGGTCATGACAGAGAACGTCGCCCGCCGCGGATTCCTGCTCGGCGGAGCCGTCATCGGGGCCGGTGCCCTGGTGAGCGCGTGCACGAGCAACGAGCCCGCGGCGGCGCCGAGCACGGCCGCCGCGGCGCCGGCGCCCGCTGCCACCGGCGGCAACGACGCCCCCGGCGAGAAGGTCGTCATCGGCTTCTCGGCCCCGGCGGCCGACCACGGCTGGATCGCCGCCATCGCCAAGAACGCCGAAGCCACCGCCAAGCAGTACTCGGATGTGGAGTTCAAGCCGGTCGAGCCGACCAACGACATCAACGCGCAGATCTCCGCGGTGGAGTCGCTGATCGCGGCCAAGGTGGCCGCGCTGGTGATCCTGCCCAACGACGGCCAGCAGCTCAACCAGATCGCGCGGCAGGCCTCGGACGCGGGCATCCCGGTGATCAACCTGGACCGGGTCTTCCCCGACAAGCTGTCGTACCGGACCTGGATCGGCGGCGACAACTACGGCATGGGGGTCGCGGCCGGGCACTACGTCGGCAAGACGCTCAAGGACAAGGGCGTCGCCGACCCGGTGATCCTGGAGATCCAGGGCATCGCCACGCTGCCGCTGACCCAGGACCGCAGCAAGGGCTTCGAGGACGCGCTGAAGACCTACGGGTTCAAGGTGACGGCCAAGCAGGACGCGCAGTTCACCGTGGAGTCGGGCACCAAGGTGGCGGCCAACCTGCTGCAGGCGCACAAGAAGATCGACGCGATCTGGAACCACGACGACGACCAGGGCATCGGTGTGCTGGCCGCGATCAAGGAGGCCGGGCGCAGCGAGTTCTTCATGGTCGGCGGCGCCGGGTCGGCCAACGCGATGCGCGAGATCCAGGCCGACAGCGGGGTGCTGAAGGCCACCGTCACCTACAGCCCGACGATGGCCTCCTCGGCGATCAAGCTGGCCCGCCTGATCGCGCAGGGCAAGGGAATGAGCGACCTGGTGGAGCAGCAGGTGCCGCAGTCCATCACGTTGGCGTCGGAGACGATCACCAAGGAGAACGTGGACAAGTACCTGCCTCTCGGATTCGAGTCCTGATGGGCGCAGCAGACAGGCCGACGCTGGGGATCGGCATGGTCGGGTACGCGTTCATGGGCCGGGTGCACTCGCAGGCCTGGCGCAGCGTCTCGGCCTTCTTCGACCTGCCCGTCCGGCCGTCGATGAACGCGCTGTGCGGGCGTTCCGCCACGGCGACCGCCGAGGCCGCGGACCGGCTGGGCTGGGCCGCGGTGGAGACCGACTGGCGCAAGCTCGTCCACCGCGAGGACGTCGACGTCGTCGACATCTGCACGCCGGGTGACAGCCACGCCGAGATCGCCATCGCGGCGCTGGAGGCGGGTAAGCACGTCATCTGCGAGAAGCCGCTGGCCAACACCGTCGCCGAGGCCGAGGCCATGGCCGCCGCCGCCCGCGCCGCAGCCGAGCGCGGGGTGTACGCGATGGTGGCGTTCAACTACCGCCGGGTGCCCGCGATCGCGCTGGCCCGCCGGTGGATCGCCGAGGGCAGGATCGGCCGGATCCGGCACGTGCGGGCCCAGTACCTGCAGGACTGGATCGTCGATCCGGAGTTCCCGCTGGTGTGGCGGCTGCAGAAGGACAAGGCCGGGTCGGGGGCGCTGGGCGACATCGGCGCGCACATCATCGACACCGCCCAGTTCGTCACCGGCGAGCGCATCACCGAGGTGTCTGGGCTGACCGAGACGTTCGTCAAGGAGCGCCCGCTGGCCGGCAGCTCGTCCGGGCTCTCGGCCGGCGGCGGCACCGGGACCGGCACGGTCACCGTGGACGACGCCGCGCTGTTCATCGGGCGGATGTCGGGCGGCGCCCTGGCCTCCTTCGAGGCCACCCGGTTCGCCACCGGGCGCAAGAACGCGCTGCGCCTGGAGATCAACGGCTCGCTGGGCAGCCTGGCCTTCGACTTCGAGGCGATGAACGAGCTGTGGTTCCACGACCACACCCTCGACGACGCCGAGGCGGGCTTCCGGCGGGTCCTGGTCACCGAGGCCGACCACCCCTACGCCGGCGCGTGGTGGCCGCCCGGTCACGGCCTGGGGTACGAGCACACCTTCACCCACGAGGTGAAGGACTTCCTGGAGGCGATCGCCGCCGGCACCGCCCCCGAGCCGTCCTTCGACGACGGCCTGCGGGTGCAGCGGGTGCTGGGCGCGGTCGAGGCGAGCGCGGCTCAGGGCAGCCGGCTGACACCCGTGGAGGACGTATGAGCAGACCGATCACGCTGTTCACCGGCCAGTGGGCCGATCTGCCGTTCGAGGAGGTGTGCCGGCTGGCCTCGCAGTGGGGGTACGACGGCCTGGAGATCGCCTGCTGGGGCGACCACTTCGAGGTGGACAAGGCGCTGGCCGACGACTCCTACGTCGAGCGCAAGCTCCAGGTGCTGGCCAAGCACAACCTGAAGGTGTGGACGATCTCCAACCACCTGCTGGGCCAGGCCGTCTGCGACAACCCCATCGACGAGCGGCACAGGGGCATCCTGCCCGCGCGGATCTGGGGCGACGGCGAGCCCGAGGGGGTGCGCCGGCGCGCGGCCGAGGAGATGAAGGACACCGCGCGGGCCGCGGCCAAGCTCGGCGTGAACACGGTGGTCGGGTTCACCGGCTCGTCCATCTGGCACACCGTGGCGATGTTCCCGCCGGTGCCCGCCTCGATGATCGACGCCGGGTACGCCGACTTCGCCGACCGGTGGAACCCGATCCTGGACGTCTTCGACGAGGTCGGGGTGCGCTTCGCGCACGAGGTGCACCCCAGCGAGATCGCCTACGACTACCACACCACGGTGCGCACCCTGGAGGCGATCGGGCACCGGCCGGCGTTCGGGCTGAACTGGGACCCCTCCCACATGGTGTGGCAGGAGATCGACCCGGTGAACTTCATCCTGGACTTCGCCGACCGGATCTACCACGTCGACTGCAAGGACGCCAAGGTGCGCACCGGCGACGGCCGGCGCGGCCGCCTGTCGTCGCACCTGCCCTGGGCCGACCTGCGCCGCGGCTGGGACTTCGTGTCCACCGGCCGCGGGGACGTGCCGTGGGAGGACTGCTTCCGGGCGCTGAACGCGATCGGCTACGACGGGCCGATCTCGATCGAGTGGGAGGACGCGGGCATGGACCGCCTGGACGGGGCGCCGGACGCGCTGGCGGTCATCCGCCGGCTCAACGCGATCACCCCGCCGTCGGCGCCCTTCGACGCCGCCTTCTCCACCGAGTAGGACCCGGCTCCGCCGAGGGGCTCGCTCCATGGAGTGGGCCCCGCTTCACGGAGCGGACCCGTTCCGCCGAGGGGTTCGCTGTACCGAGGGGTTCGCTCCGCCGGGGTCCGGTCCGCCGCGCGGAACGCGGCCCGCCGCGCCGGCCGTACCGGCGGACGGGCCGCGGGGAGAGCGCGGAGGCCCGGCAGGCCGCGGGCTCGGCCGAGCCGTGAGACCGGCCGAGACGCGGATCCGCGGCGGGCGGCGCGGGATCAGTCGAGGACGACGACCTGGCGCAGCACCTCGCCGCCGCGCAGGGCCGCCACGGCGTCGTTCAGGTCGGCCAGCTTGATGCGCGCGCTGATCATGCTCTCCAGGTCCAGCTTGCCCGCCTTGTAGAGGCCGGCGAAGAAGGGGAAGTCGCGCCGGACGTCCGAGCCGCCGTACAGCGAGCTCAGGAGGTTCTTGCCCTCGAACATCAGGCTGAAGGCGCTCAGCGGGACGGTGTCGTCCATCGCGCCCGCGCCCACCACGATCACGTCACCGCCGCGCCGGGTCGCCTGCCAGGCTGTCATGATCGCCGCGGACTTGCCGACCGCCTCGAATCCGTAGTCGAACCCGAGGCCGCCGGTGAGCGTGCCGATCGCGTCCGGCAGCTGGTCGGGCGTGACGGCGTGGGTGGCGCCGACCTTCTTCGCCAGGGCGTGCTTGGACTCCAGGGGGTCGATCGCCAGGATCGTGGTGGCCCCGGAGATGCGGGCGCCCTGGATGATGGACAGGCCGATGCCGCCGGCGCCGACCACCGCCACGGTGGAGCCGGGCCTGACGCGGGCGGTGTTGAGTGCCGCGCCCACGCCGGTGGTGACCCCGCAGCCGATCAGCGCCGCCGCCTCGAAGGGCACCTCGGGGTCGATCTTGATCGCGCCCTGCCAGGGCACCACGATCTCCTCCGACCAGGTGCCGCACCCGGCCATGCCGAACGCCGGGGTGTCGCCGCCGTAGCGGAAGCGGGCGTTGACGAAGCTGTCCATCACGTAGGTCATGCACAGGTACGGCTGCTGCACCAGGCAGTTGGGGCAGGAGCCGCAGGCCGGCGTCCAGTTGATGATGACATGGTCGCCGGGCTGCACCGTGGTCACGTGGTCGCCGACCTCGACGACCTCGCCCGAGCCCTCGTGGCCCGGGATGACCGGCAGCGGCATGGGCAGCACGCCGCTGATCACCGACAGGTCCGAGTGACAGACACCGGTGGCCCTGACCTTGACGCGGACGTCGGTCGGGCCCATCGGGGCGAGGGTGAAGTCGTCGCGGATGTCGAGCTTGTCGTCGCCGACGGCATGCAGAAGCGCACCACGCATTGGGGGGTCCTCCTAGTTCTCCTCAAGGGAGAGGGCGGCTTTGGGACAGGACCGCACGGCGTGCCGGACGCGGTCCATCATCTCCGGCGGCGGCTCAGGCAGCAGCAGGTGCAGCTGGTCGTCGTCGTCGAGCTCGAAGACTTCCGGGGCGAGTCCCGTGCAGATCGCGTTGGCCTCGCACACCAGGTAGTCGACTTTGACTTTCATGTGGGCCTCCTAAGTGGGGATGGAGAGCTTACGGTGATCCCAGGAGATCACTCGACTGGGCTCTACCACGAAGGCGACCCGCTTGCGGCCGGTGTAGGCCACGTACTCCGCCAGCTGCTCCTCCGCCTCGGGCATCCCGGCCATCCGTCGGGCCACGTTCATGCCGACATCGAGGATGCCCTCGGTGTCGTCGATCCGCCGGGCCACCCCGTAGATCAGTACACCGCGCAGTTCGGAGTAGTCCTCTCCGGCCTCGATCAGGCAGCTCACCCGGGCGTCGCGCTCGATGTTGCGGGTCTTCTGGGCCTTGCCGTAGGTCCAGAACGAAATCCTGCCCTCGGTCAGCCCGTAGAACATGGTCACCATGTGCGGTGTCCCATCGGGGTTGATGGTGCCGAGCTGGAGCTTCCGCGACTGGCCGACGAACGCCGTCACCTCGTCGTCGGACATCACGATGCGGGCGCGCTGGTTCACGGTGCAAAGTAGAACACGTTCCATAAGGTGGGGCAAGAGCCGTACGGAACGTTATTCGGTCTGGGTAGTCTGCTGCGATGAGCAACGCCACCATGCCCGCGGACCTGTTGCACGCGGCCCAGCGCGCCAAGGGTTTCATGCCGCACGCGGAGGGCCTCGCGCTGTTCGAGACCGCCGCCGCGTACGGCGGGCGCGGCCCGATCTGCGAGATCGGCAGCTACTGCGGCAAGTCGGCCGTCTACCTCGGCGCGGGTGCCCGGCAGGCCGGGTCCGTCGTCTTCACCGTGGACCACCACCGGGGCTCGGAGGAGATCCAGCCCGGGTGGGCCCACCACGACCCCACGCTGGTGGACCACCGCTTCGGCAAGATGGACTCGCTGCCCACCTTCCGCGCCACCATCGCGGCGGCCGGGCTGGAGGACGAGGTCATCGCGATCGTCGGCAGGTCGGCGACCGTCGCCAGGCTGTGGAACACCCCGCTGGCGATGCTCTTCGTCGACGGCGGCCACTCCGAGGAGCCGGTGACCGAGGACTACGAGGGCTGGGCCCCGCACGTCATGCGGGGCGGCGCGCTGGTCTTCCACGACATCTACCCGGACCCGGCCGACGGCGGGCAGGCGCCCTACCGGGTCTACCTGCGGGCGCTCGCCTCCGGCGCGTTCGAGGAGGTCCGGCGCGAGGGATCGCTCCGGGTGCTGGAGCGGATCGCCCCCGGCATCGGCTGACGCCCGTACGGGGGCGCGTCGGCGGCGCCCCCGGGCGGCCCGAGGCGGACCGGCACGGCCGACGCCGGACCTCGGGCCGCGCAGGCGAGCACCAGGCCCCGGCCCGCGCAGGCGAGCGCGAGGGAGAGGAACAGCCCGGAGACGACGTGGAACTGGACCAGCAGGCCGTAGAGCGCCGCCGTGGCCAGGCCGAACGCCACCTGGTCGCGGGGCCTGCGCGGCGCGGTGGCCGGGTCGGCGAGCATGTAGGCGGTGTGGACGGCGAAGGCCGTCCCGGTCATCGGGAGCAGCGCGGCGGCCACCGAGACGTCGCCCAGGCCGCCTCGGGCGAGCGCCTGCAGGGCGAACCCGGCAGTCCAGCCCAGGACCAGCGGCAGCCTCCCCGCCGGCCCGGCGGTCGACGCCAGGCCCGCGGCGAGCACGACCAGCGGCACGATCGCGTCAAGCGGCCCGGACACCCCGGCGGTGAACTGGTGCTGCGGCGCGGCGCCGACCCAGGGGAACAGCAGCAGCACGGCGGTGACACCGGTGTTCGACGGGTTCATGAAGGGCGTCCCGGGCACGTCCCCGCCGGGGCCCGCGGCGGCCCCCGGCACCCGCACCCGCAGGGCGTACGTGCCGCCGACCCCGATCAGGACGGCCAGCGCGACCGGGGCCAGGCCCGAGTCGCCGTGCAGCAGCATCGCGCAGAGCAGGCCGCATGTATAGGACGGCAGGAAGAAGTCGACCGCCTCGTCGCGCGTCCCGAGGTAGCGGGCCGGGCGCCGCCGGGCCCACGCGTCCACGGTCTCCAGCCCGAACTCGGCTGCCACGCCGGTGAGCGCGCCGACGACCGGCGCGAGACAGGCCTGCTCGAAGCCGAGCAGGGTGTGCCCGAGCAGGGTGAGGAGCGTGAGAGAGCCCGCCGCCCGGCGCAGCGCCGCACTCCGCCGTTCCCGCGGCCCCCGGGTGCGCCGTGGGGCGGGGTTCGGGATCGTGCGTCGGGTGGGTCTCCGGGGGGCGTTCACGGGTGCCGGACCTCCGATGCTCGGCCGTCGGCCAGCAGGATGCGGTGCCAGCCGGGTTCCAGGGACACCGAGGCGGAACGGGCGCCGCCGCAGGCGTCCCGCCAGGAGATCTCGACCGGGAGCGGCGCGTCCGGCATCTCGTCGCCCAACCCGAACAGCAACTCGGGAGCGGACACCCCGTTGTGCCCGCCCGCCGGGTAGAGCTGCCTGCTGCGGGTGCTCCCGTCAGGCAGGCGCACCGTGGCCACGGCCCCGATGGCCGGCCGTGTCGCCCGCGACCGCGGTCCGGCGGCGGGACCACCGGGAACGGAACCGTCCGCGGCGGGGGCACCCGGGGCGGGGCCTCCGGTGGCGGGGGCGTCCGGGCTGGAACCTCCGGCGGCGGGGTCTCCGGTGGCAGGGCAGTGGCCGGCGGGCAGGCGCAGGCGCAGGCCCACGAACGACGCGGTGGGACCGTGGTTGCGGTAGAGCGCCGACGCGGCCCACTGGTTGGCGACCGCGAAGTCCAGCCGCCCGTCGTCGTCCACGTCGCCGACGGCCAGCGCCCGGCTGACCGCGCCGCCCGCGACCCCCGCCCGCCGGGCCACGTCCGTGTAGCGGCCGTCCGGGCCGCGGGTGAAGAAGGTGTTCGGGGTACGGCCCGACAGGTCGTCCCCGGCCCCGATGCCCGGCCACAGCGAAGGGTGGGACGCGGCCAGGTCGTTGGCGGCCATCGCCTCCTGGAACTGCGCCCACCGGTCGACCTCGCCCCTGACGAACCCGGCCGCGTGCAGGACCTCGTCGTCGCCGTCGTTGTCGAAGTCCGCGGCCTTGACGTCCCAGGCCCAGCCGGCGCGACGGAGCCCCAGCGCCCCGGCGCGGTCGTCGTAGGGCGCGTGGCCCTCGTGGAGCCCGCCCGGCCGGGAGAGGAAGGCGAAGGTGCCTCCGGGCAGCACCCGGTCTTCGGCGGCGTTGCTCACCAGGATGTCCGGCCCGCCGTCGGCGTCGAGGTCGGTGAAGCCGACACCCGCGCCCTTGGCCGAGTCCCGGCCGATGATCCGGGACCGGGGGGTGGCCGGGTGCCGGACACCCCGGGCCTCGGTGAACCGGACGCGGCCGGGCGCCGACTCGTTGACCAGCAGCCGGTCCGGGCCGAAGTCGTTGGCCACGTACAGCTCGGGCCGCCCGTCGCGGTCCAGGTCCTGCGCGCCGAGTGCGAGCGTCCAGCCCCTGCCCCCGCCGACGTCGTCGAACACCCCCTTCACCTCGGCGAACGCCGCCGGCCCGGTCGCGCGGTAGAGCCGGTCGGTGCCGCCGTTGCCGGCGGCGGACAGCGAGTCGGGCGTCACGATGTCGCCGTGGTCGCCGGTGCCGTCCAGCACCCTGGCGCCGTCCGGGAAGTAGTTGCCGAAGACCAGGTCCAGGCGGCCGTCGCCGTCGAAGTCGCCGACCGTGGCGGCGCTGGTGTTCCAGATCTCCGGCTCGGCGGTCAGCCCGCGGTGGCGGAAGGCCGCCCCGGACGGGGGCGCTCCGGGCACGCGCAGGAACAGCGAGGGGGAGCGGCCCCAGTAGTAGACGACCAGGTCCTGCCAGCCGTCCTGGTCGAGGTCGGCGGGCAGGCAACCGGTCGGCGCCTCGTACGGCCGGCGGTCCGGGGGGACCAGCGTGAACGGCCGGTAGCGGCCGGACGTCCCGGGCGCGGGCCTGACGGTGACCGTGTCGTGGCGCGGGTCCACCAGGCACACGTCGTCGGAGACGACCGCGTTGTCCACGTCGAACAGGGCGACCGCGGCACCCGTCGCCGACACCCAGGCCCGCACGCGCTCGTAACCCGGCGCGACCCGCCGCAGGGTGCGGTCACCGGGCCTGCCGGGCGGGCCGAGCGGTTCGGCGTGGAAGGAGAACTCTGCCGACGCCTCCGCCGGCGGGATGTCCGGCGCGTCGGTCAGCACCCACCCCGTGACGGCGAGCGCCGTCGCGAGAGCACCGGCCGCGCACCTGCGAACCCCTGACGTCCCTGTCACCGCTCCCCCGGGGCCGTGGTCAAGAATCACGGTTGCGCCGTGCCCAGGCCTTCCGGATGCCGGCCCGCCAGGCCTGGTAGTGGTCGCCGCTGTGGGCGTTGTGACCCAGCGCGACGAGCGCGGCGTCGGTCCAGCCCCCGGCCTCGTCCACCTCCGCCCCGCACAGCGCGGGTGCGGCGGACACGGTGTGCTCGGGGACGACCCCGGAGATCAGCCGGGAGGCGCAGGCGAGGGCGCAGCCCTGGGCGAGGTGCGCGCGGAAGCCGTCCTCGGCCGCGGTGGCGGCCAGCCGCTCCAGGTCCGCGACGGTCGCGCCCCCGGTGTACGCGGCGGCCAGGCCCACCCCGCTCCACAGGTCCGCGCGACGTCCCGGCGGGAACTCGGCGACGCGCAGGATGACGTCGTCCACCCCGGCGCACTCGTGGAACCAGAGCAGCCGGCCCAGGCCCTGGTCGAAGATCGCCCGTTGGGTCCGGTCCATGAGGCTCGCGGTGCGCTGGCGCCCCACCGTGCGGTCGGCCGCGAAGAAGCCCTGGTGGAAGCCGAACCCGTCGAAGGCCAGCCAGCGCAGCAGCGGGTGGACCGCGCGGACGCCCCACATCGGCCGCATGCGCATGCGGGCGTACGCCGAGCCGGTGCCCATGTGGATGAGGTGCGGGTAGCGCATGCCCTGCCCGCTGAGCAGTTCCCGGAGCCGGCGCCCACCGGTGAGTGTGAGCACGTCGAGGGTCGCGCACGCCGCGCCCGCACCCTCGTACGCGAACCCGCGCGACTCCTCGCGGAGGTCGTCGATCCGCCCGGCCTCCCCGGCGATCACCGCGTTGAACCCGGCCAGGAACGACCGTCTCGCGGCCTCCAGCCGCTCGCGCGCCGGCCCCAGCCCGAACCGCCGAGGCCCGAACCCGGCCCGGTCGAGGTCCTGCCACAGCAGCCCGACCACCCTCTGCGGCCTGGACGGCACCAGCGCCTCCGGTTCCAGCGCCTCCGGTTCCGGTTCCGGTTCCGCGGCCTCCGTCCGGCCGCCGGGTTGCGACTCCTCGGACGTCGCCGGAAGGTCGGGGGCCGGGCGGACCGGCTCAGGGGGATCCTGCGGGGCGCCCTCGGCGCCGGTCTCCGCGAGGCCCGTCTCGGTGCCGTCGCTCTGGGCAATCGTCCGGGTGCCCTCCGCATCGCTCACAGGCCCCGAACGTAGTGAGCCGCATTCTGCCCTTCAAGCACCGTGTTTCCGGTGCCTGGCAAAGAAAGCGCTAGCCTCCCGGCCGCGGGCGAAGACATCCCGGCCGCGGCCGGGATGTCAGTTCCGGGAACCGGCGTGGCTGCATCCGCAGGCGGCGGTGGGGCGATCGGTCACGTACCGGCCCGCGTCCCGGAAGATACCCGCGCCGGGGGTGCGGCCGGTCAGCGCGTCGGCGGCGAGCACGACCGCGGCCGCGGTGTAGGCCGAACGCTCGTGCGGGAACCACTTCCGGTTCGCGAACTGCCAGCCGGTCCAGTAGGAGCCGTCCTCGTGCCGCAGGTGCTGCATGTCCGCGAACAGCTTCAGCGCCCGCTCACGATCACCCACGGCGTCCAGTGTGAGCACCAGCTCGCAGGTCTCGGCGCCGGTCACCCAGGGCTGGTCGGAGACGCAGCGGATGCCGAGGCCCGGCTCCACGAACGTGTCCCACTCCTCGGCCAGGCGTGCCAGGGCGGCGGGGCCGCGCACCGCGCCGCCGAGGATCGGGTAGTACCAGTCCATCGAGAAGCGGCTCTTGTCGGCGAACGCCTCGGGGTGCGCGACCAGCACGTGCCCGAGCTGGTCGGCGGCCAGTTCCCAGTCGGGTTGCGGGTCGCCCAGGTGCTCGCCGAGCAGCACACCGCTGCGCAGGCCCTGGTGGATGGAGGCGCAGCCGGTCAGCAGCGCGTACTCGGCCGGCCTGCCGTCGGCCGCGCGCTCCCAGACGATCTCGCCCCGGGTGGTCTGCAGCTCGACCACGAAATCCAGCGCCGACCGCACGACCGGCCACATCCGGCGGGCGAAGTCCTCATCGCCGGTGACCAGCAGTTCGTGCCAGACGCCGACCGCGACGTAGGCGGCGTGGTTGGATTCGCCGCCGTGCTCGACGGCCTGGCCGCCGACCAGTTTCATCGGCCAGGAGCCGTCGGGCCGCTGGGTGCGGACCAGCCAGTCGTACCCCCGGCGGACGGGGCCGGTGAGCCCCGCCACCCGCATCGCCATCAGGCACTCGACGTGGTTCCAGGCGTCCACGTGCCCCTCGGGCCACGGGACGCCCCCGTCCGGCTCCTGGACCGCCGCGATGCTGCGGGCGGTCCGGACGACCTGTTCCCAGTTCATCGGGTCGATCAGGTCGCTCATCCGGGCTTCCGGACGTAGAGCACCACGCTCTTGCCGATGAGCGGGTTCAGCACGGCTTCGGCGACCCTGGTGACGGCGGGCCGCTTCATGATGTCCCAGACCAGGAGCTCGTGGTAGGCCTTGGCCAGCGGGTGGTCGTCGTTGCCGACCCCGACCGCGCACTTGATCCACCAGTACGGCGCGTGCAGGCCGTGGGCGTGGTGGTGCGGGCCGATGGCGAAGCCGGTCGCCTTCAGCTTGGCGCTGAGTTCGGCGAGCGTGTAGATGCGGACGTGCCCGCCGGGGGCCGTGTGGTACGCCTCGTCCAGAGCCCAGCAGATGCGCTCGGGCAGGAAGCTCGGCACCGTGACGGCCGCCCGACCGCCGGGCTTGAGCACCCGGAAGATCTCCCGCATGGCGGCCATGTCGTCGGGGATGTGCTCCAGCACCTCGGCGGCGATCACCCGGTCGAAGCTCGCGTCCTCGAACGGCATGTCCAGCGCGTCGCCCGTCACGGTCTCCGCCGTCGCGTTCGCGGGGACCTCGCCGGCCTTGTCCATCGCGGCGAACATGCTCGCCACGCCCTCCAGCTCCTTGGCATCCATGTCGAAGGCCACCACGTCGGCGCCGCGCCGCAGCACCTCGAACGCGTGCCGTCCACCGCCGCAGCCCAGATCCAGGACTCGGGTTCCGGGCCCCACGGGCAACCGGTCGAAGTCGACTGTCAGCACTCGCCGCTCCTCTTGGGGGTTTTCCTGTTGGGGGTCGTGAGATGGGTCTCTTGAGACGGCCGTCAGAGATCGTCAGGGGCCATCAGGAGTCAGGTGGGGCCGGGGGCCGGGCGGGTCGTCGGATCACCGGGTCCGTGTCTCCGCGACGCCGGGCCACCGTGGGCCGCTACCTCGCGCGCCGGGCCTGGATGGCCTCGCGGTAGGCCTCCACGGTCTGTTTGGCGACGGCGTTCCAGGTGAAGCGCTCCATGACCCGGTCGTAGCCCTTGCGGCCCACCGCCGCCCGCTCCTCCGGGGAGTCGTGCAGGCGGCGCAGCACGGCGGCCAGCTCCTCGGGGTCGCCCGGGGTCACCTGGATGGCCGCGTCGCCCACGACCTCGGGCAGGGCCCCGGTCCGGCTGGCGACCAGCGGGGTGCCGCAGGCCATGTGCTCGACGGCCGGCAGCGAGAAGCCCTCGTACAGGGAGGGCACGACCGAGATCTCCGCGGTGGCGATCAGTTCGCCCAGCTCGGTGTCGGAGATGCCGTGGACGAACGTGACCCGGTCCTGGAGCGCCAGCTCGGTGACCAGTTTCTCGGTCGGGCCGCCCGGGGTGGGTTTGCTGACCACGGTGAGGTTGACGTCGCGCTCGGTGGCGAGCTTCGCCACCGCCCGCAGCAGTGTCGCCACGCCCTTCATCGGGGAGTCGGCGCTGGCCACCGCGACGATCGAGCCGGGCCGCTTGGGCAGCTCCGGGCGCGGGTGGAAGTAACGGGTGTCCACGCCCAACGGGATGAGCCGCATGTTCGTCTGGGGCACGTTGAAGTCGCGGTGGATGTCGGCCAGGGACGACTCGCTGACGGTCAGGATCGGGTTGAGCCGTGGCGCGACCTTGGCCTGCATGCGCACGAAGCCGTACCAGCGCCGCATCGAGAGTTTCTTGCGCAGCGGCGCCGCCTCCAGCTCGATGCGCCGGTCGACGCTGATCGGGTGATGGATGGAGCCGACCACCGGGAACAGCTTCTGGATGCCCAGCAGGCCGTAGCCGAGCGTCTGGTTGTCGTGCACCACGTCGAAGTCGCCGACGCGCTTCTTCAGCTCCCGGTAGGCCCGCAGGGTGAAGGTCAGCGGCTCGGGGAAGCCGGCGGTCCACATGGTGGACACTTCGAGCCAGTCGATCCAGTCGCGGTACTCGTGCAGCTTGGGGGTGCGGAAGGGGTCCTCGTCCCGGTACAGGTCCAGGCTGGGGACCTTGGTGAGGATGACGCCCTCGTCCAGTTCCGGGTAGGGCTGGCCGGAGAAGACCTCCACCCGGTGCCCGAGGGCGACCAGTTCGCGGCTGAGATGACGCAGGTAGACGCCCTGTCCACCGCAGGTCGGCTTGCTCCGGTACGACAGCAGCGCCACCCGCAGTGAGTCAGCACCCGGCACGGCAACCCCTTTCTGACCCTGTCCGAAAGGGGACAGGTACCGCGAAAGATGACCTTAGTCCTCGGACACTACCATTCGGTAGCTCTGTTGTACCTGATGTGGAATTGTTCCCTTGGGCACGCTTCACGCGGCGCGAACTGGGAAGTTACTCTTACCGAGCATGATTCGGTGAAACGCGTTCTATGCACGCCTTGATCGGCATGGTGCCCATCCGGGGGTGTAGGGGTACATTCGCCAATCAAACGGCAAAGACCGGGCGAAGGTCCCGCCCCGTGAGCGAGGAGGACGCGTTGGCCAGGCGCGCACTGATCACTGGTATCACCGGGCAGGACGGTTCCTACCTGGCCGAGTGCCTGCTGAACCAGGGATACGAGGTCGCCGGCCTGGCCCGGGGGCAGGCCAACCCCCGCGTCTCGCGCCTCCGGAAGCTCCTGCAGGACGTCAGGCTCGTCCGCGGGGATCTCCTGGATCAGGGCTCGCTGATCTCCGCCGTAGAGAAGGTCCAGCCCGACGAGGTCTACAACCTGGGTGCCATCTCCTTCGTCCCGATGTCGTGGGAGCAGGCCGAGCTCACCGCCGAGGTGACCGGCATGGGCGTGCTGCGCATGCTGGAGGCCATCCGGGTCTACTCCGGCATCTCCTCCTCCCGTACCGCCGACAAGTCCGGCCAGATCCGCTTCTACCAGGCATCCTCCTCGGAGATGTTCGGCCAGGTCCGCGAGACGCCGCAGACCGAGATCACCCCCTTCCACCCCCGCTCTCCGTACGGCGTCGCCAAGGCGTACGGTCACTTCCTGACCCAGAACTACCGCGAGTCGTACGGCATGTACGCGGTGTCGGGAATCCTGTTCAACCACGAGTCCCCGCGCCGCGGTGCCGAGTTCGTCACCCGGAAGGTGTCCCTAGGCGTGGCCAGGATCAAGCTCGGCCTCGCCGCCGAGCTGCGCCTGGGCAACATGGAGGCCCGCCGCGACTGGGGGTACGCCGGCGACTACGTCCGCGCGATGCACATGATGCTCCAGGCGGAGACGCCGGAGGACTACGTGATCGGCACCGGCCGCACGCACACCGTCCGCGACCTCGTCGAGACCGCCTTCGCCGCCGCGGGTCTCGACTGGGAACGGTACGTGGTCACCGACCAGACCCTGCACCGTCCCGCCGAGGTGGACCTGCTCTGCGCCGACCCGAAGAAGGCCCGCACCCAGCTCGGCTGGGAGCCCTCGGTCTCCTTCGAGGAGCTGGTCGCGATGATGGTCGAGGCGGACATCAAGCTGCTGTCCGACGGTGGAGACCCGGATCAGGACTCCTCCTGGCCCTGAGCGGTCGCCCGGAGACTTCCGCCGCCGGGCCGTCGTCCTGCGGGCCCGCGGCTACCTGGTGATCATCACGGGGCTGCCCGGGGGGAGGCGGGAGAGCAGCCGCAACGCGGCCGCGGGGACCCGCACGCATCCGTAGCTGACCGCACGGCCGAACGCGGACTCGTCGGGCCAGCCGTGGAGGGCGACCGTCGCGGGGCCGCCCGCGAAGGTCTTCAGGGTGCCCGAGTGCGCGCCGAGGGCGAGGAACAGCGGGGTGTAGGTCGGGCGCGCCGGAGAGACGGAGGCGAGCAGGAACGTCCGCCCCGGCGGTGTGGGCGTTCCCGGTGCGCCCACGGCCACCCGCCAGGAGCCCAGCCTGCGGTGGCCGTCGAACACCGTGAGCCTGCGCGCGGCCAGCCCGATCTCCACCCGGCGGGTGAGCCGGGCGTTGCGCAGCCCTCCGCCCCCGGTGTGGATCCAGCCCGTGGACCGGTTCGGCCGGTTCGGCAGCAGGACCCGGACCCACCCCGGCAGCCGCTCGACCACCGGAACCCAGGTCGGCCCCGCCAACTGGGCGGGCGGGAGCACCGCCAGCGGCGGACCGCCCGGACGGGTGTAGATCACCCGGTCGGCCGTGGGGTGAACGGCGAGCCCGCTCATGGAGCGGAACGGGCCGGGGTCACGCGGGGCCCGGGGCAGCGTCGCGTACGTCGTGGCGACCGGCAGCTTCGCCATCCGCTCCGCCGACACCGGGACGGGGGCGATCCGCCGCGGCGGGGCGGCCGCGGAGGGGGTGGGGACTGCCGTGGGCGGTGTGACGGGCGCGGGGTTCTCCGCCGTCCCGGAGGAGAGCAGGACGGCGACGGCCCCGGCGGCCCCTACGACCGCGACGGCCGACTCCGCCCATCCGGCCCTCGCCCACCCGGTTCCCGCCGGCCCGGTGTGCTGCTCTGCCACGTGGACGTATCCCCTCATGCCCCACGAACCTCTGTCGAAGATCCCATTCCCGTCGCGGGTGGCGGGGTCGGCCAAGGCTCGTTGAAGGCTCGGTCCGATTCTCGTCCCGGTGCCCGGAACCCCGGCCGGGGATTCCGGCGGTCGGCCGGGCGTCTACCGGGTTCCGGTCAGCAGGCGAGTCGGAACGTCTCGTCTTGACGTGGAGCTGCGGCTGCGGGCATGCTGAACACACAACGAGACGAGACGTCTCGTCAAAAACGGATGTACCGGAGGAACCACATGACCCGCCGCGCTCATATCGCCATGGTCAGCATCCCTGCCCCGGGTCACGTGAACCCGAGCATCGAGGTGATCAGGGAGCTGGTGGCCCGGGGGCACCGGGTGACCTACGCCAACGACCCGTCCTTCGCCGGGGTGGTCACCGGCGCGGGGGCCGAGCTCGTGCCGTACGCCTCGACGCTGCCCATGGGCGACTCCGCGACCTGGCCGGAGGACACGATCGCCCAGCTGGACGTCTTCCTCGACGACGCGATCTCGATGCTGCCGCAGCTCCGCGCGGCCTACGAGGACGACCGCCCCGACCTGTTCCTCTACGACATCGGCGGCTACACCGCCCGGGTGCTCGCGGAGAACTGGGGCATCCCCGCGATGCAGCTCTCACCGACCTACGTGGCCTGGGAGGGCTACGAGGAGAACATGGCGCCCGTGATCGAGGAGCTGAAGAAGGCGCCGGGCGGGGCCGAGCACTACCGGCGGTTCGACCAATGGCTGGTGGACAACGGCATCACCGGCACCGACTCCCATGCCTTCGCCGGCCGCCCGCCCCGGGCGCTGGCGCTCATCCCGCGCCTCATGCAGCCCAACGCCGACCGGGTCGACCCCGCGCGTATCACCTTCACCGGACCCTGCCTGGCGACCCGCCCCCACCAGGAGCCCTGGACGCGCCCCGAGGGCGGCGGGAAGGTGCTGCTGGTCTCCCTGGGCTCGGCCTTCACCAACCTGCCCGATTTCTACCGCTCCTGCCTGGCCGCCTTCGGCGACCTGCCCGGCTGGCACGTCGTGCTCCAGATCGGCAAGTACGTCGACCTCGCCGCGCTCGGCGAGATCCCGGACAACGTGGAGGTGCACCGCTGGGTCTCCCAGCTGTCGATCCTGGAGCAGGCCGACGCCTTCGTCACCCACGCGGGCATGGGCGGCACCCAGGAGGGCCTGTACTGCGGCGTCCCGATGATCGCCGTCCCGCAGGCCGTCGACCAGTTCGGCAACGCCGACCGGATCGTGGAACTCGGCGTCGGCCGCCGGGTCGACACCGAGGCGGCCACCCCGGAGGCGCTGCGCGCGGCCCTGCTCGACCTCACCTCCGACCCCGAGGTCGCGGCGAGGCTGGCGAAGATCCGGGACGAGGTCCGCGCCGAGGGCGGCACCGCTCGGGCGGCCGACCTGGTCGAGGAGATGCTCTGAGCGCGGCGGGCACCCGCGTCGCTACTTCTCCTTCTCCAGGGCGTTCCTGATCGTGACGAAGTTCTTCCGCACTCCCTCGGTGTTGAGGCTCGGAGTGACGAGCTGGGCGACCGTGTCGGCGTCGGCCCAGTAGCACCAGGTAGCGCCGTCCGTGGTCACGCAGGCGGCGGCGCCTCCGAGGGGGCCGGGGTCGATCTCGGTCCACTCCCTGTCCCTGCCGTCGGTCCTGCCGTTCTCGGTCAGCCAGTCCACGGCGGCTTCGGCGTCGCTCACCCGGGCCTGCCCCCCGATGGCGGTGACGGCGAGCAGGGCCTCGTCGTTGCGATAGGCCACCGTGACCTGCTCGCCGAGGAACGTGTGGTGCGGGCCGCTCGGAAGCACGAACTGTTTCTCGGGGGGTTTCGTGTAGTCGAAGTTCAGGACCCCGATGCTCTTGGGAAACGGCGGCGCGAACACCGAGGCCCGCGGAGACCGCGTCGGTTCCGGGGTCGTCGTGCTCCCCGCGGGGTCGGCGGTGCTTCCTGCCGGGTCGGCGGCGCTTTCCGCGGGGTCGGCGAGGTCTTCCGCGGGGTCGGCTTTCGCGGCGCTTTTCGCGGCGCTCTTCCGGGGGGTCGCCGTGCCGGAGGTCGCGCAGCCCGTGAGAGCACCCGCCACGATCACCGCGATGGAGATCCTTGCGATGTTCTTCATGACACGAACATCGTCCATCGCACTTGCGCGTGACTTGTCGTTCTCTGCGTCTCGTCCTTGCGTCCGGAACCGGTGAACCGGCGGCACCGGCACGATCCGAAGCGCGCACAACGCCGAGACCCGCCGTACCCGGGTAGGCGTCGGTGCCGGGTGACCCCCGCAAGCCGGTCCCGCACCGGCCGGGCCGCGGGACTTCTGCCGCGGCGGAAGGACGCCTATCGTCATTTCTTGGATCAAGGGCGGCCCCGGCCGTCCGCCGACGGGGTCGTGGAGATGAGGTGGGCGGTGTCCGGTCCCGGTCCGCTGGCCGTCGGCGATCCCGAGCGGATCGGCGGTTATCGGCTGGTCGGGGTGCTGGGCGACGGCGGTCAGGGCGTGGTCTACCTCGGCCGCGACCCCTCGGGCCGCCGGGTCGCGGTCAAGGTGCTCCACGTCCGGATGGCGGCCGACCCCGAGGTGCGCGAGCGGTTCAGGCGCGAGGCGGAGATCACCCGCCGGGTCGCGGCCTTCTGCACCGCCCAGGTCCTGGACATGGGGATCGTCGGCGACCGCCCCTACCTGGTCAGCGAGTACATCCCGGGGCCCTCCCTGAAGGAGCTGGTCACCGGCGACGGGCCGCGGACCGGCAGCGGCCTGGACCGGCTCGCGGTCGCCACCCTGACGGCCCTGTCCGCGATCCACCGGGCCGGTATCGTCCACCGCGACTTCAAACCCGACAACGTGATCATGGGGCCGGAGGGGCCCGTGGTCATCGACTTCGGCATCGCCCGCGTGCTGGACGGCACCACCACGCGATCGGGACTGGTGGGCACCCCCGCCTACCTGTCGCCCGAACAGCTCGACGGGCACCAGGCCGGCGCGGCGTCGGATGTGTTCAGCTGGGCCGCCACCATGGTGTTCGCCGCCACCGGGCATCGGGCATTCCACGGCGCCGTCGCGGCGGCGGTGATGAACGCCGTCGTCAACCACGAGCCAGACCTCGCCGGAGTACCCGAAGACCTGCGCCCGCTGCTGGCCGCGTGCCTGGCCAAGGACCCCGGCGCCCGGCCCACCGTCACCGGCCTGCTCGCCACCCTCACCCGCGAGGAAACCGCCACCGTCGACCATCGGCCGGGTCCTCCCGCCGCGCCTCCGGTATCCCACCCCCCGGACAGTCCCGCTCCGCGTGGTCCTGCCCTGCGTAGTCCCGCCCGGCTCCGCCCCGTAGTCGCCGGGGCGGTCGTCACCGCGCTCATCCTGGCCGCCGCGGTCTTCCGGCTGTGGCAGCCGGAGATCCCCGGAACCTCCGCCCCGTCGTCCACGCCCCTTCCCGGATCTTCCGTTCCGTCGTCTTCGGGCCCTTCCGGGGTCTCCACGTCGCCGTCGCCTACGGGCCTCTCCCGACCCTCCGTTCCGTCGCCCGACCCGACCCCGAGCCCCGTTCCCTTCGGCAGACCGGTCGGCAGGCCGTTCACTTCTCAGAGCGACGCGTACTTGAGGCTGGGAGCGGTGACGGAGTCGGAAGGGCGGCAGGTCGTCATCTCCAATGGCGAGCGCGCGGTGCGGGTGTGGGATCTGGCGACCCGCAAGCAGGTCGGCAGGCCGTTCACCGCCCACGACAGCGGTGCCCATATCGCGGTGACGGAGCTGGACGGGCGGCGGGTCGTGGTCTCCGGCGGTGGCGACAGCGCGGTGCGGGTGTGGGATCTGGCCACCCGTGAGGAGGTCGGCAGGCCGTTCACCCGCCACCACAGCAGTGTCCCTCCCAAAGGGGGGATCACGTCGGTCGTGGTGACGGAGCTGGACGGGCGGCCGGTGGTGGTCTCCGCCGGTGGCGACAACACGGTGCGGGTGTGGGATCTGGCCACCCGTGAGCAGGTCGGCAGGCCGTTCACCGGCCACACCGCAGGACTAGGGGAGGCTCTGGTGACGGAGCTGGCGGGGCGGCGGGTCGTGGTCTCCGGTGGTTACGACGGGATACGGGTGTGGGATCTGGCCACCCGTGAGCAGGTCGGCGAGGTGTTCGCCGTCCCCTCCGGGGGGTTCACGCTGTGGGCGTTGGCGGTGACGGAGCTCGAGGGACGGCAGGTCGTCGTCGCAGGTGTCTCCGGTGGCGACGACGACACGGTGCGGGTGTGGGATCTGGCCACTCACAAGCAGGTCGGCAGGCCGTTCACCGGCCACACCGGTGGAGTCACATCGGTTGTGGTGACGGAGCCGGCGGGGCGGCGGGTCGTGCTCTCCGGTGGTTACGACGGGATACGGGTGTGGGATCTGGCCACCCGTGAGCAGGTCGGCAAAGTGTTCGCCGTTCCCCCCGACGACCACGGTGGGATCACGTCGATGCTGGTGACACAGTCGGCGGGGCGGCCGGTCCTTCTCTCCGCCGGCTTCCACGAGGGGAGGGTGCGAGTGTGGAGCCTGGCCCCGCCGCTTCCGACGCCCGGCTCCTGAACGACCGCTTGGCGGAGCTGTGAAAGACCAGGATCCTGTCGCCTTCCTCGACCCCCGCCCCGGCTCTATTGCTTCTTCTCCAGGGCGTTCCTGATCGTGACGAAGCTCTCCTTCATTCCCTCGGTGGAGATGCTTGCACTGGTCAGAAGGCCGACCGTGTCGGCGTCGGCCCAGTAGCACCAGGTTCCGCCGTCCCTGGTTATGCAGGCGGCCGCGCCTCCCAGCGGGCCGGGGTCGATGTCGGTCCATTTCCAGTCCTCGCTGCCGGGCTGCTTGGTCAGCCAGGTCACGGCGGCCTTGGCGTCGCTCACCCGGGCCTGCCCTCCCAGGGCGTTGAGGGTGTGCAGGGCCTTCTGGTTCCGGTAGCTCGCCCCCGACTGCTCTCCGAGGAATGTGTGGTGCGGGCCGTTCGGGATCGTGTACTCGGGAGTGCCGGAGCTGACGAGGTCCAGGATCTCGATCTTCTTGGGAAACGGGGGCCCGAAGACCGAGGCCTGCGAGGACTTCGCCGGGCTCGGGGTCACCGCGGCCTTCGACGGTTCTGCCGCGGTCCCTGTCGCTTCTGTCCTGGCCTCTGCGGACTGTGTCGTGCCGGAGGGGGTGCATCCCGCGAGGGCGCTCACCGCGAGCAGCACGACGGAGATCCTTGCGATGTTCATGATGTGAACATGGCTCGTCGTGCTTAAGCGGCACTTGCAGCTTTCTAGGAGCCGGCATGTTCCTGCTCTTCGGCGCGGATCCGGTGCCGTGCCGCGCGGTGCCGCGCCGCGACCCCGGCCGGCAGGTGGTCCCCGCCGGGGAGCGGCCGGCCGGAGGCGTGCCGGTCCCCCTACGGGGTTCGCTGCCGGGTGTCGTCCTGCCCGGGATCGGCGGCCGTGCGGCCGGCCAGCCGTTCGTAGCGCTGTTTGGCGGCTTGGGGGGTGCCCAGGCCGAGGCCGAACGCGATCTCCTGCCAGGTGAGGTCGCGGCCCCGGGCCATGAGGAGGAGCGCGGCCTCCAGCTCGTCCATCTCCGCGCGGGCGCGGGGCAGGAGGGTCAGGGCGGCGGTGATGTCGGCGTGGTCCACCTCGGGCTCGCCGTCCTCGCGGTGTGCGGCGCCGCTCAGGAGGAACGACACCAGCCTGACGGCCTCGTGTGCTCCGAGGGCCGTGGGATGGACCTGGCGCAGGCGCTGGGCGTCGCTGGACGCATGGCGTTCGGTGATGCGCGAAAGGGCGGCGTACTCGCGATGCGCGCGCGCCCGGCGCGGGTCGGGGGGCGAGAACGGGTCGAGTGATCGATCATGGTTCGCGGACATGCGGCCATGATGATCTGGCAATCGACCCGTTGTCAACAACCAGATTTAAACAACCTGTTTAATCAGGAGATGGTGACCGGCAGTTCCTTGATGCCGTTGATGAAGTTGGAGCGGAGCCGACGGGCGGGGCCGGCCTGGGCCAGGTTCGGCAGCCGCTCGGCCAGGACCTCGAAGAGCACCCGCAGTTCGAGCTTGGCCAGGTGGTTGCCGAGACAGAAGTGGGCCCCGCCGCCGCCGAAGCCGATCTGCGGGTTGGGGTCGCGGCCGATGTCGAAGGTGTACGGGTCGGCGAACACGTCCTCGTCCCGGTTGGCGGAGCTGTAGAAGACCACGATCTTGTCGTCCTCCTTGACCTCCTGCCCCCGGATGGTCGTGTCGGTGGTGGCCGTGCGGCGGAAGAGGTTGACCGGGGAGACCCAGCGGACGATCTCGTCGGCCGCGGTGGGGGCGAGGGAGCGGTCGGCGACCAGGCGCCGCCACTGCCCGGGGTTCTCGAAGAACGCGAGCATGCCGCCGGAGGCGGCGTTGCGGGTGGTCTCGTTGCCCGCCACCACCAGCAGGAGCACGAACAGGTCGAACTCCTCCTCGGTGAGGGTCTCGCCCGCGCTGTCGGGCAGGATCAACTTGGTGGCGATGTCCTCACGGGGCTGCCGGCGGCGCTCGGCGGCCAGCATGTTGGCGTAGGCGTAGACCTCCATGGCCGCGTTCTGCCCCTCGGTCGGGTCGGCGGCGTAATCCGGGTCCTCGGCCCCGATCATCTGGTTCGACCAGTTGAAGAGCTTGTCGCGGTCCTCGACGGGGGCGCCGAGCAGCTCGCAGATCACGTACAGCGGCAGCGGCGCCGCGAAGTCCCTGACGAAGTCGACCGACTCGCGTCCCTTGGCCTCGTCCACCAGCTGGTGACAGATGTCGCGGATGTGCTGCTCCAAGGCGCCGATCATGCGCGGCGTGAAGCCCCGGTTGACCAGGGAACGCCGCCGGGTGTGCTCCGGCGGGTCCTGGTTGAGCATCATCATCCGCTGGAGCGCGCGCTGGTCCTCGGGCATCTCGTTGAACAGGGCGAGCTTCCTGCTGGAGGAGAACAGGTCCGAGCGGCGCGAGATGTGCACCACGTCGGCGTGCTTGGTGACCGCCCAGAAACCGGGCCATCCCCGTTCCTCGTCACCCTTGTGCCAGTAGACCGGCGCGTTGGCCCGTAACCATGCCAGCTGGTCATGAGGCGCACCGTGCTGCCAGTAGAAATCCTGGTCGACCAGGTCGATGTCCATCGGTCCTCCTGCGCGAACCGTCCGACGCCCTCGCGGCGGGACTCTTCTCGGTGCAGCCTACGGGGATGTGATCGGCGGGAGTGCCCGTCCGCTCGCCCGGCCTGCCCTCGGAGCCCGCCGGAGCGGGGACCGCGGGAGCCCGCCGTCCGTGAGGGCACGCCGAACCGCCAGGCACTTGATCAAGCGCTTGGTTGTGCATATTTCTGAAACGTGTTCTATTACGCGTCGCGCGGGAAGTCAAGAGGCCCGGGGAGCAGGGGTGCTCCCCGGGCCTCACCGGGGCCGGCTCGGTCGCCTCGGACGGTCGGCGCGTCGGCGCCGCCCGGGGTCGTACGACCGGCGGCCGGCCGGGTCCGAGGCGGCCGGCCGCTCCGCTCAGGCGCCGGCCGCCGCCCCGGTCGTCATCTCCTCCGGGGCGGTGATCCCGATCGCCACCTCGTTCACGATCGTGTACGTCCTCCCGGCGCGGGCGTTCCAGCTCAGCGTGTCACCCGAGCGCGAGGTCCCGACCTCGTGGCCCTGCTCGTCGTGGACGCGGTGGCGTCCGCCGATCATGTCCGAGCGGACCCTGATCGGTCCCGTCGTGCCGGGACGCACGACGATCTTCTCGCCGGCTCCGTTCCTCCAGGACACGTCCACCGTCACGTTCCCCCGGGCGCGCAGGCCGGTGACCGAGCCGGTGGGCCAGGACGACGGCAGCGCGGGCAGCACGTGGACCGTGTCGTGCTGGCTCTGCAGCAGCATCTCGGCCATGCCGGAGGTGGCGCCGAAGTTGCCGTCGATCTGGAACGGCGGGTGGGTGTCCCACAGGTTCTCCAGCGTGGAGCCCCTGAGCTGCTCGCTGAGCACCCTGTGCGCGTGGTCGCCGTCCAGCAGCCGCGCCCAGAAGTTGATCTTCCAGGCCTTGCTCCAGCCGGTGCCGCCGTCACCCCGCGCGATGAGGGAGATCTTCGCCGCCTCGGCTTCGGGGGTGCCGGGCTTGATCTGCCGCCCGGGGTGCAGGGCGAACAGGTGGGAGACGTGCCGGTGGGTGTTCTCCGGGTCGTCCCAGTCGCTCTTCCACTCCTGGAGCTGGCCCCAGGAGCCGATCCGCAGGCCCGGGTCGAGCTTGGCGAGCGCGGCGGTCAGCTCCGCCTGGAGGGCCCGGTCCACATCCAGCTTCCTCGCGGCATCGAGGGTGTCGGTCAGCACCTCGAAGACGATCTGCTGGGACATCGAGGCGCCGGCCGAGAAGTCGCCGTGCTCGGGGGAGTAGCTGGGGGAGGCCACGAGCCTGCCGTCACGCGGGTCGGTGTGCAGGGTGTCCAGCCAGAACTCGGCCGCCCCCTTCATCACCGGATAGGCGGTGTCGCGCAGGTAGCCGAGGTCGCCGCCGAACCGGTAGTGGTCGTACATCTGCCGGGTCACCCACGCCGCGGCCTCGGGGAACCAGAACGCGGTGGCCCAGTCGTGCACGCCGGTGAACCCGAACGGGTTGGTCTCGTTGTGCACGACCCAGCCGCGTGCGCCGAACATCTCCCGCGCGGTCTTCGCGCCGGGCGCGATCATCGACCGGAGGTAACGGTCGTACGGCACCGCCGTCTCGGCGAGGCCGGTCTGCTCGGCGAGCCAGTAGTTCATCTGCAGGTTGATGTTGACGTGGTAGTCGGCCGACCAGGGCGGGCTGGTCGAGTTGTTCCACACGCCCTGCAGGTTGGCCGGGAGCGACCCCTCCCGGGAGGAGGCGATGAGCAGGTAGCGGCCGTAGGCGAAGAACATCGCCTCCAGCGCCCGGTCGTCGGCCGAGGCGCCGCCCGTGTAGGCGGCGAGGAGCCGGTTCGTGGGCTGCTCCGGAGCCCGCTGGCCGATGTCCAGCCGCACCCGGTCGAACAGCCTCCGGTGGTCGGCCTGGTGGGCCGCCCTGAGCTCGTCGAACGTCGTGCCCGCGGCCCGGTCCACCGCCTCGGTCACCGCGGCGTGCGGGTCCGCGCCCCGGTAGGTGGGGTAGGTGTCGGCGTAGTCGGTCCCCGCGGACAGGACGAACATCGCGCTGTCGGCGTCGGTGACGGTGATCCGGTCGGTCCCGTCGGTGCGGGTGCCACCCTTGGTGACCACCTGGACCTGGGCCTCGAACGTCATGCCGTTGTCGGCGAGCGCGCCGCGGACCGTCAGTCTGCCGTCCGTGACCGAGACCTGCTTGTCGGCGTGGGGCGAGGAGGCGCGCAGGGTGAAGGAGACCTTGCCCGCCCGGTCGGCGGAGATCCGCCCGACGACGACGTTGCCGGGGTGACTGGCGAAGTACTCGCGGGAGTAGGTCACCCCGTCGGCGGTGTAGCCGACCCTGGCGACCGCCTCGCGGAGGCTCAGCTCCCGCCGGTAGCCGGTGGCGGTCACCGCGGGCATGTCGAGCCAGAGGTCGCCGAAGGGCTGGTAGGCGCCGAAGCCGCTCCTGGGCCGGCCGAGCTTGGCCGCCACCGCCGAGGGGGCCATCCTCCCGTCGCGGTCGATCTGCGCCCGGACCTCGGCGAGGGCGTTCGGCCGGGGCGGGGCCCAGTTGCCGAAGTCGTAACCGTCCGAGCCGGGACCACCGGTCCACAGGGACTTCTCGTTGAACTGGAGCTGCTCGCGCTCGACGCCGCCGAACACCATGGCGCCCAGCGCGCCGTTGCCGATCGGCAGTGCCTGCGTCTCCCAGTCGGTGGCCGGCTCGTCGTACCAGAGCGTCAAGTCGTCGGGTGTATCTGCGGCAGTCACGAGCGATGACTGTTGCGCATCCGCAGCGCCCTGTCCATGTATGCAGGTGGCGAGGGCAGGGGTGGGGAGAAGGCCATGCCCGAGCGTCGCCGTGGGGGTGTGGCAACGGACCCCTCCGACCAGAGGACGGCTTTGTTTCCGGTGGGTAGCACCGAAACCCACGTGTAACGGGGATCATCCTCCGATGTTTGGGGTAAATCGATCATTGAAACGGACATCACTGTCGTGAACGTCACGAGTGATCTCCGATCTCGCCACCGAGAGGCAAGTCCGATGAATGACCGCCAGCAAAGAGGGGTGTGACGGCAAACACCCTGCCATCTGCGGTTTCTCCTCGATAACAGATCGGATGTATCCGGCCGGAGGGGTTGACATCGGGACCGAGTGTCGTTCAGCATCGCGAGAGAAGACATCCGATGTATTGACGAAGGGTGCGGTGTGAAGCTGCTGCGAGTGGGGCCCGTCGGCCGGGAACGGCCGGCCGTCCTGGACGGAAGCGGTAACCTGCGGGAAATCTCGGAGCCCGAGATCGACGGGGCCTTCTTCGCGTCCGGGGGGGTCGCGCGGGTCCGCGAGGCGCTGGAGCGCGGCGAGCTCCCCGTCCTGGACGCGGAGGGGCTGCGGATCGGCGCCCCGGTCGCCCGCCCGGGGAAGATCGTGTGCATCGGGCTCAACTACCGCGACCACGCGGAGGAGACGAACGCCCCGATCCCGGCGGAACCGGTCGTCTTCATGAAGGCCGCCAACACCGTCGTCGGCCCCTACGACGAGGTCCTCATCCCCCGGAACAGCGTCAAGACGGACTGGGAGGTCGAGCTGGCCGTCGTCATCGGCGAGACCGCCCGCTACGTCGAGACCCGCGAGGAGGCGCTCTCCAAGATCGCGGGGTACGCGATCTCCAATGACGTCTCCGAGCGCGAGTTCCAGCTGGAGCGCGGCGGCCAGTGGGACAAGGGCAAGTCCTGCGAGACCTTCAACCCGCTCGGCCCCTGGCTGGTCACCCCCGACGAGATCGCCGACCCGCAGGCCCTGGGCCTGCGCCTGTGGGTGGACGGCGAGCAGCACCAGAACGGCGACACCAAGAACATGATCTTCGACGTGGCGGAGATCATCCGTTACCTCAGCCACTTCATGGTCCTGGAGCCCGGCGACGTCATCAACACCGGCACCCCGGCCGGGGTCGCGCTCGGCCTGCCCGGCACGCCGTACCTGCGCGCCGGACAGGTCATGGAACTGGAGATCGACGGCCTGGGCCGCCAGCGGCAGGAGGTGGGTCAGGCGTGAGCGAGCGGACCGAAACGCGCGTCGGCGCAGCGGGGCAGGGCGTCGACGGGGAGAACCCGGTCGGGCAGGGCGTCGACGGGGAGAACCCGGTCGGGCAGGGCGCCGGCGGAAAGGGCGCCGGCTCCTACCGCATCACCTCGCTGGAGACCTACGACATCCGCTTCCCCACCTCGCTGGAGCTGGACGGCTCCGACGCGATGAACCCGGACCCGGACTACTCGGCCGCCTACCTGGTGCTCCGCACCGACGACGGCTTCGAGGGCCACGGCTTCGCCTTCACCATCGGCCGCGGCAACGAGGTGCAGACCTCCGCGATCAAGGCACTGGAGCCGTACGTGCTCGGCAAGGACGTCGAGGACCTGGGCGGGCTCTGGAAGGAGATGGTCCACGACTCCCAGCTGCGCTGGCTCGGCCCGGAGAAGGGCGTCATGCACATGGCGATCTCCGCCGTGGTCAACGCGCTGTGGGACCTGAAGGCCAAGCGGGAGGGCAAGCCGCTCTGGCTGCTGCTGGGCGAGATGTCGCCCGAGGAGATCGTCGGCCTGGTCGACTTCCGCTACCTCACCGACGCGCTCACCCCCGAGGAGGCGCTGGACATCCTGCGCGCCGCCGAGCCCGGCAGGCGCGAGCGGATCGCCTACCTGAGGGAGCACGGCTACCCGGCCTACACCACCTCGCCCGGCTGGCTCGGCTACAGCGACGACAAGCTGCGCCGGCTGTGCAAGGAGGCGATGGACGACGGCTTCACCCAGATCAAGCTGAAGGTCGGCGCCGACCTGGAGGACGACCGGCGGCGCATGCGCATCGCCCGGGACACCTGCGGCGACGACTTCCCCATCGCGATCGACGCCAACCAGCGCTGGGACGTCGACTCCGCCATCGCCTGGGTGAACGCCCTGGCCGAGTTCCGCCCGCACTGGGTCGAGGAGCCGACCAGCCCGGACGACGTGCTCGGCCACGCCGCCATCGCCCGCGGCATCGCGCCGATCCCGGTCGCCACCGGTGAGCACGTGCAGAACCGCATGGTCTTCAAGCAGCTGCTGCAGGCGGAGGCGATCTCGTACCTGCAGATCGACGCCGCCCGCGTCGCCGGTGTGAACGAGAACATCGCGATCCTGCTGCTCGCCGCCAAGTTCGGCGTCCCGGTCTGCCCGCACGCGGGCGGGGTCGGCCTGTGCGAGCTGGTGCAGCACCTGTCGATGTTCGACTACGTCGCGGTCAGCGGCTCGATGGAGAACCGGGTGATCGAGTACGTCGACCACCTGCACGAGCACTTCGTCGACCCCGTGGTGATCCGGAACGGCGCCTACGTCGCGCCGAGCCGGCCCGGCTTCGGCGCCGCCATGCACGCCGCGTCGATCACCGACCACATCTACCCCGACGGCCCGGTCTGGAGGTCTCTCAATGGGTGAGTTCGACGGTCTGCGCGCCCTGGTCACCGGGGGCGGCTCCGGCATCGGCCTGGCCGCCGCGACCCTGCTCGCCGAACGGGGGGCGACGGTGGCCTCCCTGGACGTCAACTCGTCCGGCGGCCCGTTCGTCGAGGTCAAGGCGGACGTCACCGACGACGCCCAGGTGCGCGCGGCGGTCGAGCGGGCCGTCGAGCAGCTCGGCGGCCTGGATATCCTCGTCAACAACGCCGGGATCGGCGCCGCGGGCACGGTCGAGGACAACCCCGACAGCGAGTGGCTGCGGGTCCTGGACGTCAACCTGCTCGGCATGGTCCGGGTCACCCGGGCGGCCCTGCCGCACCTGCGGCGCTCGGCGCACGCGGCGATCGTCAACACCTGCTCCATCGCCGCGACGGCCGGGCTGCCCCAGCGGGCGCTCTACAGCGCGTCCAAGGGCGCCATCCAGTCGCTTACCCTGGCGATGGCCGCCGACCACGTTCACGAGGGGATCCGCGTCAACTGCGTCAACCCCGGGACCGCGGACACCCCGTGGGTGCAGCGCCTGCTCGACGCGGCGCCGGACCCGGTGGCCGAGCGCGCGGCCCTGGAGGGCCGCCAGCCGATGGGCCGCCTGGTGAGCGCCGCGGAGGTCGCCACCGCGATCGCCTACCTCGCGAGCCCGCTCGCGGCGTCCACCACCGGCACGGTCCTGGCCGTGGACGGCGGGATGCAGGGGCTCAGGCTCCGCCCCCGCGCATGACGGAGTGACGGCGGGACGACTCCGCCGGACGGAAACAATTCACCCCCCACACGGTTCGAATCGAGGCAACGGTATGAAACTCGGAACTGCGGCGACGGGCGCGGCACTGCTCGCGATCACGTTCACCCTCTCGGCGTGCGGCTCGTCGGGGACCACGGGCACGACCGGCGCCCAGTCCACCGGTGACGCCGGGGCCAAGGGCGGCAAGGTCGGGATCGACTTCCCGCGCGCCGACTCAGACTTCTGGAACTCCTACGGCAAGTACGTCCCGCAGATCGCCGGTGAGCTGGGCGTCGACCTGATGCCGCCGACCAACTCGCAGAACGACGTGGCCAAGCTGGTCGCCAACACCCAGGCCCTCGTCGGCCAGGGCGCCAAGGCGATCGTCATGGCCCCGCAGGACACCGGTGCGATCGCCTCCACGCTGCAGACGCTGGAGAACAAGAACATCCCGGTCGTCTCCGTGGACACCCGCCCCGACAAGGGCAAGGTCTACATGGTCGTGCGCGCCGACAACAAGGCGTACGGCACCAAGTCCTGCGAGTTCCTCGGCGAGAAGCTGGGCGGCAAGGGCAAGGTCGTCCAGCTCATGGGCGCGCTCTCGTCGATCAACGGCCGCGACCGGGCCGAGGCGTTCCGCTCCTGCATGAAGGAGAAGTTCCCCGGCATCACGGTCTTCGAGGAGCCGACCGAGTGGGAGGGCACCAAGGCCGCCTCGATGCTCCAGACCCGTCTGGAGCAGCACCCGGACATCAAGGGCGTCTACATGCACGCCGGCGGCGTCCACCTGGCCCCCACCCTGCAGGTGCTCAAGGCCAAGAACCTGATCGTGCCGCCGGACGACCCCAAGCACGTCTTCGTGATCTCCAACGACGGCATCCCGCAGGAGTTCGAGGCCATCCGCAAGGGCGAGATCGACGCCACGATCTCCCAGCCGGCCGACCTCTACGCCAAGTACGCGCTCTTCTACGCCAAGGCCGCGATCGAGGGCAAGACCTTCCAGCCCGGCCCGACCGACCACGACAGCACGATCATCCAGCTCCCCAACGGCCTGGAGGACCAGCTCCCGGCCCCGCTGGTGACCAAGGAGAACGTGGACGACCAGGCCCTCTGGGGTAACCAGGTCAAGTGATGACATCTTCTGTTAAGGCGGTCGAAGCGCGCGGTATCACCAAGCGCTTCGGCCCGACCATCGCGCTCAACGGCGCCGAGATCTCCATCACCGAGGGGGAGACGCACGCGCTCATCGGCAGGAACGGCGCGGGCAAGTCCACGCTGGTGTCGATCCTGACCGGGCTGCAGCGCCCCGACGAGGGCGAGATCCGCTTCGCCGGGCAGCCCGCGCCGCCGCCGGCCGACCGGGACGCCTGGCGGCAGCGCGTCGCGTGCGTCTACCAGAAGTCGACGATCATCCCCACGCTGACCGTCGCGGAGAACCTCTTCCTGAACCGCCAGACGGCGCGGGGCAGGATCAACTGGCGGGCCCTGCGCACGCGGGCCCGCGGGCTGCTGGAGCAGTACGGCGTGGACGTCGACGCCGACGCCATGGCGGGCGACCTCGGCGTCGAGCAGCGCCAGCTGCTGGAGATCGCCAGGGCGCTCTCGTTCGGCGCCCGGTTCATCATCCTGGACGAGCCCACCGCCCAGCTCGACGGCCCGGCCATCCAGCGGCTCTTCGCCCGGATGCGGGCCCTGCGGGAGCAGGGCGTCACGATGATGTTCATCTCGCACCACCTCGACGAGGTGTACGAGATCTGCCAGAGCGTCTCGGTCTTCCGCGACGCCCGGCACATCCTCACCGCCTCGGTCGAGGACCTCCCGCACGACCGGCTCGTCGACGCGATGACCGGTGAGGCCACCGCCGCCTACGAGTACCGCACCCGCACCGCCGACGCCTCGGCCCCGGTGGTGCTCGCCGCGCGGAACCTCGGCCTCGCCGGCCGCTTCGAGGGCATCGACCTGGCCGTCCGGTCCGGGGAGATCGTCGGTCTCGCCGGGTCGGGCAGCAGCGGCAAGGTCGGCCTGGCCGAGACCCTCGTCGGCCTGCGCAAGGCCGACACCGGCACCGTGACCGTCAACGGGACCGCCGTCAAGGGCGGGGACGTGCCCTCCACGCTCCGCGCCGGGCTCGGGTTCGTCCCCCAGGACAGGCACCACGAGGGCTTCGTCCCGTTGCTCTCGATCGCCGAGAACGCGACCATCCCGATCGCCCACAAGCTCGGCCGCTTCGGCATGATCTCCCCGGCCCGGCGCCGCGAGCGGGGCGACCGGATGATCTCGCAGCTCGACATCAAGACCACCGGCCCCGACCAGCCGGTGGCCGACCTGTCGGGGGGCAACGCCCAGAAGGTCGTGCTCGCCCGGGCGCTCGCCGACGACCCGAAGGCACTGGTCGTCATCAACCCGACCGCCGGGGTGGACGTCAAGGCCAAGCACTCCCTCCTCGGCGCCGTGGAGGACGCGGTCGACCGGGGCGCCGGGGCCGTGCTGGTCTCCGACGAACTCGACGACCTGCGCATCTGCGACCGGATCCTGGTCATGTTCCACGGCAAGATCGTCAAGGACGTGCCGCGCGGCTGGACCGACACCGAGCTGGTGGCGGCGATGGAAGGTATCGATCACTCATGACCACGACAAAGACCCCGCCCGCGGTGGCCGTCCCGCAGGGCCGCCGTATCCAGCTCGGGCGGTTCCGGGACCTCACGCTCGTCCCGGTGATCATCGTCCTGCTGATCGCCGGCTCCTTCGTGGACCCGGTCTTCCTCACCCCGGGGAACCTCACCAACGTGCTCCAGCAGCAGTCGGCGCTGGCGCTGGTGGTGCTCGCCGAGGCGCTGATCCTGATCGCCGGCAAGTTCGACCTGTCACTGGAGTCCACGGTCGGCATGGCGCCCGCCGTGGGCGTGATGCTCGTCATCCCCGTGGCCGCCGGCGGGTTCGGCCTGGAGCTGCCCGGCATCCTCGCCATCCCGCTCTGCCTGCTGATCGGCGGCCTGATCGGCGCCTTCAACGGCTTCCTGATCCTGCGCTTCCAGCTGTCGGCCTTCATCGTCACGCTGGCCATGATGATCGTCGTGCACGGCCTGCAGCTCGGCCTCACCCAGGGCAAGAGCCTGTTCGAGCTGCCCGCGTCGTTCCTCTACCTCGGCAGCGCCGTCTGGCTCGGCCTCCCGGCGGCCATCTGGATCACCGGCGCGCTCTTCGGGGTGGCCATCGTCGCGCTCGGCTACTTCCGCGCCGGCCGCTCGCTCTACGCCATCGGCGGCAACGCCGACGCCGCCCGCGCGGCCGGCATCCGGGTCGAGCGGGTCCTCTGGGCGGTCTTCGTCATCGGCGGCGTCGTCGCCGCGCTCGCCGGGGTGCTGGAGACCGGCCGGCTCGGCGGCATCAGCGCCAACCAGGGCGTCGGCTGGATCTTCATGGCCTTCGCCGCGGCCGTCATCGGCGGCGTCAGCATGGACGGCGGCAAGGGCACGATCCTCGGCGCCCTCACCGGCGTCCTGGTGATCGGCCTGGTGGAGAACATCCTGACCCTCAAGGGCGTCCCCGGTGAGTGGAAGCAGCTCGTCTACGGTTCGATCATCCTGGTGGCCCTGATGATCAGCCGCCTGGCGGGCGGCAAGGCCCAGGATTGACCTCCGGGACCCGCGTCCCGGGATCGTCCGCCCGTGGACCGGCGTCCACATCCCAGGAACGACCTGACACGGCCCCGGCCCCCCCCCCGCGGGC